>JAUYEQ010000557.1 GCA_030691295.1 Bacteroidota bacterium | reverse complement strand
TTAATTTTCTGATTGCCGATAAGGTTTCGGAAGGTGTTTCCGACCTGGAAATCGTTCAGTCGTGGAACGGGCAAATGGGGTGGCGTTGGATGTTTTGGGCAGAAACTGTTCCCGCTTTCGCATTTTTTGTGCTTGCATTTTTTATTCCTGAAAGTCCACGCTTCCTGGCTAAATCAGGCAAATCGGAAGCTGCTTTTTCTATCCTGAAAAAAATTGGCGGACATGATTATGCCATTCAGGAGCAGAAAGAAATTGCTGAAACTTTACACGGAACAGATTCGAAAATTGACTGGAAAGCGCTGAAATCTAAAAAAGTACGACCAGCACTGGTTTTGGGAATTGTGTTGGCTGTATTTCAGCAATGGTGCGGCATCAATGTGATTTTCAACTATGCCGAAGAAATTTTCACTTCAGCCGGTTATTCGGTGGGCGACATGCTTTTCAATATTGTGATTACCGGAACGGTGAACCTGATTTTCACCCTTTTGGCCATGCGCATGGTCGATAGCTGGGGGCGCCGAAAATTGATGTTGCTCGGTTCAATCGGACTGGCACTCATTTATTTTATGCTCGGAACCAGTTACTTCTTCGAATTAAAAGGCTTGGCAATTTTGGTTTTGGTAATGCTTGCCATTGCCACTTATGCCATGACACTGGCACCGATAACCTGGGTGGTGTTGTCCGAAATATTTCCGAATAAAATTCGCGGAGTCGCAATGGCGTTGGCAACTACCGCTTTATGGTGTGCCTGTTTTGTGCTGACTTACACGTTCCCTATCCTGAATAAATTGCTGGATGCCAGCGGAACGTTCTGGTTGTACGGATTTATCTGCCTGTCGGGCTTTCTGTTTATCCTGAAAAAACTTCCGGAGACAAAAGGGAAAAGTCTGGAAGAAATTGAAAAAATGTAGAATTTGAAAAATAACCACATAGGTACATAGGACACAATAGAAATTAGTCAGAAATAAACTATGTGTTTTATGTGTCTATGTGGTTCAAAAACAACTAAATATGAAAAGTAAATTGTTCTTTATTTTAGCATTGGCAATTTTAGTTGGTGCCTGTCAAAAACCTGCTCAACAGCAACAAATCGATCTTGCCGGAACCTGGCAATTTGCTGCCGATCCTTCTGATAAAGGAACTTCAGAAGCCTGGTACAATCAGGTTCTGCCTGATAGCCTCACCTTACCCGGGTCGATGACGACCAATGGAAAAGGTGATGAAATAACTTTGACCACTCCCTGGATTGGTCAGATTGTCGATAGCTCGTTTTATAAAAATCCGGAATACGCCAAATTTCGCGAGCCGGATAATATTAAAATCCCCTTCTGGCTGCAACCGGTGAAATATTACAAAGGTGCCGCTTGGTACCAAAAGGAAGTAACCATTCCTGAAAATTGGAACGGCCAGTTTGTGGGTTTGTTCCTCGAACGCTGCCACTGGGAAAGCCGCTTGTGGGTTGACGACAAGGAAGTGGGCATGCAAAATTCGCTCGGAACGCCACATCAATACGACCTGACCAATTTCCTGACTCCCGGCAAACACCGATTGACGTTGTGCATCGACAACCGCGTGAAAGACTTTGATCCCGGAGTGAATTCACACAGCATTTCAGATCACACCCAAAGCAACTGGAATGGGGTAGTGGGGCAAATGTACCTCGAAGCCCGTCCATTGGTGAAAATTCAGAATATACAGGTTTATCCTGATGTTCAGAACAAAAAGATAGCCGTAAAAGTAAAGGTTCAAAACCTGACAGGAAAAGCGACTTCTGCAAAACTGAATCTGGCAGTGACTGAAAATTCGCAGAAAGAATCAGCAAATTTCGAACTAAAAGAAGGCGAAAATGAATTGGAAATGAATCTCGATATGGGCGCCGACGTGAAACTTTGGAACGAGTTCAATCCGAACGTTTATTCGCTCGAAGCCAGTTTAAAGGATAAAACTTCGGGACAAACAGATGTTTCAACTACCTCTTTCGGGATGCGTGAGTTCAAAACCGCCGGGAAACAAATCCTGATTAACGGTCAGCCAACTTTCCTGCGCGGAACTTTGGAATGCGCCATCTTCCCAAAAACCGGCTATCCGGCAACAGGTGTTGAGGAATGGCTCCGCATTTTCGATGTTTGCCGCGCACACGGGCTGAACCACATGCGTTTTCATTCCTGGTGTCCGCCAAAAGCCGCCTTCGATGCTGCCGACCAAACCGGTTTTTACCTTCAGGTGGAAGCTTCTTCATGGGCAAATCAGTCCACCACTTTGGGCGATGGAAAACCGTTCGACAAATATTTGTACGAAGAAAGCGAGCGCATGATGGCGGAATATGGTAACCATCCGTCTTTCTGCATGTTTGCCTTCGGCAACGAACCGGGCGGGCCGAATCAGCATCAGTTTCTCACTGAATTTGTCAACTTCTGGAAAAGCAAAGACAGCCGTCGGATTTACACCTCAGGAGCAGGCTGGCCAAATCTGCCGGTTAACGATTTTCTGAGCGATTCGAATCCGCGAATTCAAGGCTGGGGACAGGAATTAAAAAGTGTGATCAACGGCGAAGCTCCGCGATCGGATTACGACTGGTCGGCGTACAATGGCAAATTTCCGCAGCCGATTGTCAGCCACGAAATTGGCCAATGGTGTGTGTATCCGAATTTTAGGGAAATTGCCAAATATGATGGTGTATTGAAAGCCCGCAATTTCGAGCTTTTTCAGGAAACACTGAAAGATCATGGCATGGAACAACTGGCCGACAGTTTTTTACTGGCCTCCGGAAAATTGCAGGCGCTTTGCTACAAAGCCGACATTGAAGCAGCATTACGCACCAAGGATTTTGGTGGATTCCAGTTGCTCGATTTGCACGATTTCCCCGGACAGGGGACTGCTTTGGTGGGTGTGCTCGATCCGTTCTGGGGCGAAAAAGGATATATTTCTCCGGAAGAGTACAAACGTTTTTGTAACTCAACCGTCGCATTGGCCCGTTTGAAAAAAATCATCTTTACCAATAACGAAACATTCGAAGCTGCCGTTGAAGTAGCTCATTATGGCGATGGACCAATTGCCGCCAGCATTCCTGAATGGAAAGTTACGGACAAACCGGAAAGCTGATTCAGTCGGGCAAATTTGCCCAAACCGACATTCCATTGGGTAATGGATTTAAACTGGGAGATGTTTCGTTTCCGCTGTCGTCAATTACAACTCCTGAAATGCTTAAACTGGAAGTGACCGTGAATGGCCTGAGTAACGGCTGGGACTTCTGGGTATATCCAGCGGTGAAAGAAGTGATTTCAGGAGAAGGAAACATTCGGGTAGTGCAGAAACTGGATGCCCAAACCGCTCAATTCCTGAAAAATGGTGGTACAGTATTGTTGAACCTGAAAAAGGGATCGCTTTCAAAAGAAATGGGTGGCGACATCAAAATTGGGTTCTCCAGTATTTTCTGGAATACTGCCTGGACCAAAGGACAAGCGCCGCATACACTCGGTGTACTTGTAAATCCTGCTCATCCGGCGCTGTCCGATTTCCCAACCGAATACCACAGCAACTACCAGTGGTGGGATGCCATGAGCCATTCAGGAGCAATTAACCTTGCCAGTTTCCCTGCTGAAATTGAACCCATCGTACGAGTAATTGACGACTGGGTCACCAACCGTCCGTTGGCGCTGGTTTTGGAAGCCAAAGTCGGCAAAGGCAAAATCCTGATTTCAGGAATCGATCTGACTACCGATCTGGACAAACGTCCCGAAGCACAGCAACTGCTTTTCAGCCTGAAAAAATATATGGTTGGCAGCAGTTTCGATCCCAAAGTTGAAGTGACTACTGAACAGATCAAAAAGCTTTAGCCCCATCCCCAACCCTTCCCCCGAGAGGGAAGGGAGCAGAGCGGTGAAAGTTCATAGGGTAATAGATATAAATTATAAATAAAGGATTCCTTTTTTTGCACCCCTCCTTCGGAGGGGAAAGGGGAGGCTTCTAAAGAAAAATCAATGACCAAATTAATAAGTGATTTTCTAAACTCCCCTCCCTCGGATGGGTTGGGGGAGGCTCGCGCCTGGAATGAGAAAGTAATTATTCCAACGTATGGAATTGGGAAGCCCGAAAAGAACCCGATGTTTCTGGAGAAACGGGTTTATCAGGGAAGCAGCGGGGTTGTTTACCCACATCCGGTGATTGAAAAAATTATGGATGAAAAAGTTGATAAAGAATGGAATGCCGTTTTTCTTGAAAACCAATACCTGAAAATTATGATCTTGCCCGAGTTGGGTGGACGTGTTCAGATGGCCTTCGACAAAACCAAACAGCGCCATTTTATCTATTACAATCAGGTAATTAAACCGGCATTGGTTGGACTGACCGGCCCATGGATTTCAGGCGGACTGGAATTTAACTGGCCGCAGCACCATCGTCCATCAACTTACGATGCAGTTGATCATTGCATCGAAGAAAATGCCGATGGCAGTGTAACTGTTTGGTGCAGTGAAGTTGAGCGAATGTTCCGCACCCGTGGGATGGCTGGTTTTACACTGCATCCGGATAAAGCCTACCTCGAAATCAAGGTGAAACTGTATAACCGCACCAACCATCCGCAGACCTTTTTGTGGTGGGCCAATCCGGCTGTGAAAGTGAACGACGATTACCTGTCGGTTTTTCCGCCTGACGTGAATGCCGTTTTCGATCATGGGAAACGCGATGTATCCGAATTTCCGATTGCCAAAGGAACCTACTACAAGGTCGATTATTCGCCGGGAACAGATATTTCGTGGTACAAGAATATTCCGGTGCCCACTTCGTACATGGCTGTCAACTCGAAATATAATTTTGTGGGCGGTTACGAAAACGACAGCAAAGGCGGATTGCTGCATGTGGCCAACCACCATGTATCGCCCGGAAAGAAACAGTGGACTTGGGGTCATGGAGATTTTGGCCGTGCATGGGATCGCAACCTGACCGACGAAGATGGTCCTTACATTGAGCTGATGTGTGGCGTTTATACCGATAATCAACCCGATTTCACATGGCTGATGCCGGGTGAAGAAAAAGCTTTCAGTCAGTATTTTATGCCTTACCGCGATTTGGGTGTGGTGAAGAACGCCACCAAAGAAGCGATGGTTAACATGGAATTTGAAGACGAAAAAGCAATTATAAAGGCTTACGCAACCGGAGTTTATCCCGGTTCAAAAATTATCCTGAAATATAAAGATGAAATCCTTCTCGAAGAATCGTTCGATTTCCATCCGGAAACATCTTTTGAAAAAGTAGTTTTGCTTGCTGGCTCTAATTTGGAAGGAGAACGGACAGAAGACAGAACGCCAAAGCCCCCTCTTGTGGAGGGGGTTGGGGGAGGCTTTTCTATTGCGATTTTGACTTCCCGAGGTAAAATTCTGGTTGACTGGAAACCTGAATCAGGCGAAAAAAAACCAATTCCGGAGGCCGCCAAAGCCGCAAAACTTCCGGCAGAAATTGAAAGTAACGAACAATTGTACCTCACAGGCCTGCATCTGGAACAATACCGGCACGCCACCTACGATCCGCGCGATTATTACATGGAAGCATTAAAGCGTGACCCACAGGACAGTCGCTGCAACAACGCGCTAGGTTTGTGGTACCTGCGCCGTGGGCAGTTCGCCAAAGCTGAAACTTATTTTAGAAAAGCAATCGAAACACTTACCGGGCGTAACCCAAATCCGATTGACGGTGAACCTTTGTTTAATCTCGGATTGACTTTGCGCTTTCTTGGTAAGGATGATGAGGCATTCGATGCCTTTTATAAATCGGTTTGGAATGCAGCCTGGATGGACATTGGTTATTTTCAGCTGGCACGACTGGCCGCTAAAAAGCATAACTGGGACGAAGCTTTGGAACTAATCGACCGTTCTTTGATCCGCAATTGGCACAATCACAAAGCCCGTCAGTTAAAAGTGAGCATTCTCCGTAAACTGGGCAAAACAGCAGATACAGAGTTGTTAATAGTAGAATCGTTAAAATTGGATAAGTTTAATTTTGGCGTTCTATTTGAAAAATGCCTTCTTAACGCTGACAGCGTCGAAGACCTGTCAGCGTTAAAACACTTACTTCGCGCCAATATCCACACTTACATTGAATTTGCACTCGATTTTGCTTTTGCCGGTTTGTTTGATGAAGCGATAGAGCTAATCAGTATCGGAATAGCAGAACAGAAAAGCCAGCCAGTTTTTCCGATGGCTTTGTATTACAAGGCCTGGTTCGAAGCCCAAAACGGAGAACTTGAAGTTTCAGGAAAAACACTTCAGGAAGCAGCCAAAGCTTGTCCCGACTTTTGTTTTCCAAATCAGGCTGAAGCTGTCGTGGTTTTGGAGTGGGCACTTGAGATTAATCCGAATGATTACAAAGCTCTTTATTATCTGGGCAATTTCTGGTACGCTTTCAAAAATTACGATGAAGCTGTTGCATGCTGGGAAAAATCGGTAACCATTTTTTCTGAATTTCCAACCACTCATCGTAACTTGTCGCTGGCATACTTCAATAAACAAAACAATGCTGAAAAAGCACTGAAATCGCTTGAAAAAGCATTTGAACTCGATAAGTCGGATGCCCGAATATTGATGGAACTCGACCAGCTTTATAAACGATTAAATTATCCGCTTGAACAACGACTGGATAATTTGGTTTGCTTCAGCACATTGGTTGATCAACGCGATGATCTTTACCTTGAGCTTGCCACGTTGTATAATCTTACGGGTAAATTCAAAACTGCGTATGATTTGATTATGTCGCGGCAGTTTCATCCCTGGGAAGGCGGTGAAGGCAATGTTACCGGGCAATATGTTTTTAGCCTGACCGAAATGGCGAAAAAAGCAATTCAGGATAAGAATTTTAAGGAGGTAATTGATTTGCTGACTAAAGCACGTGAATATCCGCATAACCTTGGAGAAGGAAAATTGCATGGCGCGCAGGAAAATGAACTGCTTTACATACTGGGACTAGCTTATGAAGGATTGAATGAAACAGAAACGGCAAACGCTTATTTCAACGAAGCATCTCATGGATTAAATCAGGTTTCGGCCGCAATGTTTTACAACGATCAGCAACCTGACACGATCTTTTACCAGGGATTGGCTCTCAAAAAACTCGGTAAAACTGATGAAGCTCTGAAGCGGTTTGATCTGCTGGTTGAGTTTGGTAAAGCGCATTTAAACGATCTGGTAAAAATCGACTACTTTGCTGTTTCGTTGCCTGATCTTTTGATTTGGGAAGACGACCTGAATTTACGCAATCACCAGTTATGTCAATATTTAATTGGTCTTGGAGAACTCGGCAAGGGAAATGTCATGGAAGCGAAAAAGAACTTTTCTATTGTTCTGGAGGGGGATTCTTCCCATAAGGGAGCAATAAGCAATAAAAGCAGAACCCAGGAAAAGTAACATGAACTGATTCTCCTGAAGAATCAGCAAAACCTTGGGTTTTTGGTACTGGATGCATGGTGCGATTTCCAAAGATGCCATAACTGCCAATCTTGAATCGATGAAACAGATTGGATTGGGTGGTGCCTATATTTTTTCGATCAAAGATGTAACCGATCCTCCGCTTTACGATCCTTCTTCAGAATTGGTGATTGATAATTTTTTTACGGTTTATACTTCCTTACCTATCAAATAGATGGTGTAAATGATAAATGTGGCCAGCAAAATTCCCGCTTCCCACCGGTCTAATTTTTTCTTTCCCAATGTAAACATTGCAATAAACAGAAACGCTGTTCCGCCTGCGAGCATATACATATCAGTATTAAAAGAAGGATTGTACCTGATCGGATTGATCAATGAACTCACCGAAAGAATTAGTAAAAGATTAAAAATATTGGAGCCGATGATGTTTCCTATCGCTATGTCGCTGTTTTTCTTCAAAGCTGCCACTACCGAAGTTACCAATTCGGGCAGCGAGGTGCCCGCCGCGATAATGGTTATTAATCCAATAATTTTTTCGCTAACCCCAAAATTAACGGCAATTTCAATCGCATTGTTTACAACCAATTTGCCTCCAAATACAAGAGCCCGGCAATCCTATTGCGATCAGTGCCCATATCTTCCAGTTTGATAGTTCTTTTGCCGGAATTTCCAATTCAAGTCTTTCCGTTTTCATTTGTTTATAGACGTAAAAGAGGAAAAGCAAAAACAGTATTTGAAGTACCAATCCATCCATTCGTGAAAGTACATTGTTCGTTTGCAAAAAGAGCCGGTTCGAGAGAACAAACACTACAATTATTGCAAAAAACGAAATTGGTATTTCTTTCCAAACAGTACTCGACTGGACAGTAATTGGCATGATTAATCCAACAATTCCGAGTATTACAAACAGGTTTATATTATTGCTTCCAATTACATTGCCGAAGATAATGTCGGAATGATCCTGGAATGAAGCAATTGAATTTACTATCAATTCAGGAGCAGAGGTGCCAAATGAAACAATTGTTAATCCAATTACAAGGTCAGAAACATTGTGTTTTTTTGCTAGTGATGATGCCCCGCCTACTAATCAGTCCGCGCCCTTTATCAGTATTGCAAAACCCACTATCAGTATTGTAATTGAAAGAATCATTTTTGTTTGTTTTTGCGGTTGCTTTAAATTTCTTTGGCAATCAAATAGGTTGTATATATAATAAATACTGCCAGTAAAACTCCTGCTTCCCATCTGTCCAATTTTTTCTTTTTGCTTGTAAACATTGCAGCAAAAAGGAATAAGGTTCCGCCTGCAAGCATGTAAGCGTCCGTATTGAAGGCTAGATTGTAAGTAACCGGTTTGATGAATGAACTCACCGAAAGAATCAGTAAAAGATTAAAAATATTGGAGCCGATAATGTTTCCTATCGCAATGTCGCTGTTTTTCTTCAATGCTGCCACTATTGAAGTTACCAATTCGGGCAACGATGTCCCTGCTGCAATAATGGTTAATCCAATAATTTTTTCGCTGACGCCTAAATTGGTTGCAATTTCAATCGCATTGTTTACAACCAATTTGCCTCCAAATATTAGTCCGGCTAATCCGATTGTGATTAATCCCCAAATTTTCCAATTTGAAATTTCTAAGGTTTCTATTTCAAATTCTGTTTTTTCTGTTTTCATCTGTTTATAAACGTAAAACAGGAAGAGTATAAACAGTATGAGCAATAAAGCTCCATCAATTCGTGTAAGAACATTGTTTTCCTGAAAAAAGAAACTGTTTGAGAGGATAAACACGATAACTACTGCAAAAAACGAAATTGGTATTTCTTTCCAAACCGTACTCGACTGCACCGTAATTGGTAAAATCAACCCAACAATACCCAGTATAAAAAACAGATTGAAATTATTACTTCCAATTACATTGCCAAATACGATGTCGGAATGATCCTGAAACGAAGCGATAGAATTTACTACCAGTTCAGGCGCCGATGTACCAAATGCCACAATCGTCAATCCAATTGCCAGATCGGAAATGTTGTGCTTTTTTGCAAGCGATGAAGCTCCGCTAACCAACCAGTCAGCACCTTTTATAAGTAAGATAAAACCTAGAACTATTACTACTACTGAGATTGCCATTTATGTTCGCTGTTTGTTTATAAAAACTAAAATGTTTGCACTTCAGGCAGAGCAGTATTTGAAAACAAAACTGACCCCGCAGAAACAAACTTGCCGCGAAGATAAAATTTAAAGCTGAAATTTCACATTTCTATCCAATAGTTGCCACCATCACTGCCTTTATTGTGTGCATACGGTTTTCGGCCTGATCGAAAACAATGGATGCATCGCTTTCAAAAACTTCTTCGGTAACTTCAAGTCCGTCGAGCCCGAACTTCAGGTACAATTCTTCTCCAACTTTGGTGTCGCGGTTGTGAAAGGCGGGTAAACAATGCAGAAATTTCACGTTTGGATTTCCGGTGAGTTCCATCGCTTTTTTATTTACCTGATAGGGTAGAAGCAGTTGGATTCTTTCTGCCCAGACCGATTCCGGTTCGCCCATCGAAACCCAGATGTCGGTATATAAAAAGTCGCAATCCTTTACTGCTAAGGCCAGATCATCTGTAATCAATAGCTTGGCGCCACTTTCAGCAGCAAGTTTGCGGCAAGTTTGTTGCAATTCCGCTGTTGGCTGGAAACTTACCGGAGCGGCAGCTCTGAAGTCCATGCCGAGTATTGCCGCACCCACCATCAGCGAATTCCCCATGTTGTTGCGGGCATCTCCCAAATAGCAAAATTTTATTTCTGAAAGTGGTTTTTCAGAATGCTCCTGCATGGTTAGAAAATCAGCCAGGATCTGTGTCGGGTGAAATTCATCCGTCAAGCCGTTCCATACCGGAACACCGGCATATTTGCCCAATTCTTCCACGATGCTTTGACCATAGCCGCGGTATTCAATGCCATCGTACATTCTGCCCAAAACCCGTGCTGTATCTCTAATCGATTCCTTGTGACCAATTTGCGATCCGGTTGGCCCCAGATAAGTGGCATGTGCGCCCTGATCGAAAGCGGCTACTTCGAATGCACAACGTGTTCGTGTCGAGGTTTTTTCGAAGATCAAAGCCACGTTTTTTCCACAAAGCTTTTGTTCTTCGAGTCCCGAGGCTTTTGATCTCTTCAGTTTTGCAGCAAGTTGCAACAGGTAGTGAATTTCTTCAGCATTAAAATCCAGCAATTTCAGGAAGTTTCTGTTTTTCAGGTTGTTTTTCATTTTGCATGTTTATTAAAAGCCTCCCCAACCCCTCCACAGGAGGGGCTTTGGGCCGTTCGTTAATAATTAATTTTAGTTAATTTGTTTCATCTAATTTTCCGTTTTCACTGCCAACTGCGACCGACCACTGATCACTCTACTCATACTCCAAAGTAATCTTCGATCCGTACGATTTGTCTTCCAGCTTTTTTGCTTCCGTAATAACACTTTTTCCGCCGCCATTTTTGATAAAGTACAAACACGCTCTGATTTTTGGCGCCATCGTTCCTTCCGCAAAAGTTCCGGCTTCCAAATATTTAAGGGTGTCGGCATAATTCAGAAATTCCAGTTTTTCCTGAGTTGGCAGGCCAAAATCTTTGTAAATAAATGAAACATCGGTCAGGATATAAAATTCGTTTGCCTTTATTTTTGAAGCCAGCAAAGCCGAAGCCAGGTCTTTGTCGATAACCGCATCCAGCGTGCGAAGGTCGTTGTTTTCGTCGTAATAAACCGGAATTCCGCCACCGCCTACTGCAATTACAATATTTCCGGCCCTTACAAGTGTTTCAATTATTTCCTGATTAATAATGTCCAAAGGTTGCGGAGACGATACCATTCGCCGCCAGCCACCTTTGGTTTTTGCAGAAGGTTTAAAAATCCAGCCTTTTTCTTCCTGAAGTTTTTTTGCTTCCGGCTCCGAATAGATTTTCCCAATTCCTTTGTTGGGATTTGTGAAAGCCGGATCGTTTGGATCGACCGTTGCCATGGTTACCAAAGTGATTATATTTTTCTGAATGCCGTGTTTCTTCAACACATTTCGTATCATTCGTTCAATCATGTAACCAATTCCGCCTTGCGAATCGGCCACACAAACGTCCAGCGGCATAGGAGCGATGTTGTAAACTTGCTGTCCGGCCTCGTTCCGCATCAGAATATTGCCTACCTGCGGACCGTTCCCGTGGGTTATTACCAATTCGAATCCTTCCTTCAGCAGAAAAATCAGGTTTTCAAGCGTTTCGGTCGTATTTGATTCCTGTTGTTCTATGGTGCCGGATTCATTTTCCCTGAGAAGGGCATTTCCGCCAAGCGCCACAACTGCAATTTTTTCCATTTACCAGTATTGTTAAGTCTTTGTTTTTGTCGGTTTTACAGTCATTTGGTCATAATCTGTCGCTGACAAACTTATAAAAAGGAACCAATTATAATCATGATGAACGATTGTTGTGTATTCGGAAAAGGATGCTATTAAACAGATGACAATATATTCAGGAAGAAATTAATGTGTGGTATAAGTTCAAAGATAAAATATATGATAGTCAAAAATCGTTAACTTTGCGCACGAATTTTATACCCCGAATGGCAAAACAAATAAAGAAACCGGCAAAGGCTCCCACGCCTAAAAAAACCTTGGGAGTTGTACTTTTTTTCAGGAGCAACCAATTCA
The DNA here is from genome assembly GCA_030691295.1 of Bacteroidota bacterium. Taxonomy (GTDB): domain Bacteria; phylum Bacteroidota; class Bacteroidia; order Bacteroidales; family Prolixibacteraceae; genus Aquipluma. Next base: position 2,403 of record JAUYEQ010000557.1, on the reverse strand, counting down.
GATATACATTAGGGCTTTTTCTGATGATCATTAGCGGATACATGGCAGTCGCCTTTGTTTCCTATGTTATTTCAGGTGGAGTCGATCAAAGCAAGCTGGATCTTCCCTGGCGTGATTTTCTTTTTGATCCTTCGGTGAAGGTTCAGAATATTGCCGGAAAAGGGGGCGCCTTTTTGAGCGAAAAGTTTATCAACATGGGTTTTGGGTTTCCATCCTTCTTTTTTATCCTGATATTTTTTGTGGCTGCACTCAATTTGTTCGGGTACCGAAAAATCAAGTTTTTCAAGACCCTGGTTTTTTCGATTGTATGGATGCTTTGGGCTTCCATTGCACTTGGACTGTTGACTAATTCAGCAGATAGTCAGTTTTTGAATATCGGGGGAATGTATGGTTTTATACTTTCCAATTTAGTTTCTTCAATTTTGGGTACACTGGGCGCCACTTTAATCCTGATCTTCATTTTGTTTATCTTGCTGATTGTAACCTTCCAACAGTTTATTCCATGGTTAACCGGCATCTTTGCAAAAATGGCAAAAAAACCTGAAGTTACTGATCAGCTGACTGAAGAACAATCTCCGGAATTGGTTTTGGAAACCACACCTTTGGGGAACTGAAGTGGTGTCGATTTCGAAAGTGATCACTGAAGATGATAAAATTGAGGCAATTTTCAATCCTGATGCACCCGATGATAATGATGATGAAATAATTATTGACGACGATGATTTCGAGATTGAAAATACCTTGTCGCAAAAAGACGTTGAAGCGAGTATCGAGGACCTGATTTTCAGCAATACGACCAGACCGGTGAAGTCAAAAAACATGGATCCGGAACTTCAGGTAACCAAAATAGTTGAACCTGAAGTGGATGACCACGGTGTTCCGGTAATGGAAGATTATGATCCGACACTCGATTTGTCGAATTATAAATACCCGACCCCTGATTTGCTCGACGATCATGCATCGGGCAATGCCGAAGTAAGCAACGAGGAACTTATTTCAAACAAGAACAAGATCGTAGAAACGCTGCGTCATTATAAAATTGAGATTACGAAAATACGTGCAACTATTGGGCCTACGATTACTTTGTACGAGATTGTACCTGCTCCCGGAATCCGAATTGCAAAAATCAAAAATCTGGAAGACGACATTGCACTGAGTTTATCGGCATTGGGTATTCGTATTATTGCACCAATTCCGGGAAGAGGCACAATCGGTATTGAAGTTCCGAACCAAAAGCCAGAGATTGTTTCAATGCGTTCAATTATTGGTTCCAAAAAATTTATGGAATCGAACCACGAACTTCCCATCGCTTTGGGAAAAACCATTTCGAATGAAACATTCATGGTCGATTTAACCAAGATGCCACATATTTTAGTGGCGGGCGCTACCGGTCAGGGAAAATCGGTTGGTTTGAATGCGATCATTACTTCGCTTCTATACAAAAAACATCCATCGCAGTTGAAATTTGTTTTGATCGATCCTAAAAAGGTGGAGCTCAATCTTTATTCATGTCTGGAAAAACATTTTTTAGCCAAAATGCCCGACGAAGAAGATGCAATTATTACTGACATTCAGAAAGTTAAAAACACATTAAATTCAGTAAATATTGAGATGGATGGACGTTACGATTTGCTGAAAAAAGCACACGTCCGCAACATCATCGAATACAACACCAAATTTATTGGCCGTCGTCTGAATCCGGAGAAAGGTCACCGGTTCTTACCTTATATAGTAGTCATCATTGACGAGTTTGCCGATTTGATCATGACTGCCGGAAAAGAAGTTGAATTGCCGATTGCACGTATTGCCCAGTTGGCGCGTGCGGTGGGCATTCACATGGTAATTGCCACACAGCGGCCATCTATTAATATTATTACCGGTGTAATCAAGGCGAACTTCCCGACCCGTATTGCCTTTAAAGTAGCTTCGATGATCGACTCCCGTACGATTCTGGATACACCAGGCGCCAATCAGTTGATTGGGAAAGGCGATATGCTTGTTTCAACCGGAAGCCAGATGACCCGCGTGCAGTGCGCTTTTGTTGATACTCCTGAAGTTGAGCGTATTTGCGAGTTTATTGCCGATCAGAGAGGTTATACAACAGCCTTTCTTCTTCCTGATTATGTGGGAGATACCGAAGGTGGAAATGGCGCAGCCGACCTGACCAACCGCGATGAAATGTTTGACGATGCGGCTCGGTTGGTAGTTGCCAATCAGCAGGGATCAACTTCGATGATACAGCGGAAATTCTCCATCGGGTACAACCGGGCAGGCAGGATTATGGATCAGCTCGAGGCTGCTGGCATTGTTGGTCAGAGCGAAGGAAGCAAAGCCAGGCAGGTGTTGCTGCAGGACGAATACAGTTTGGAACAATTATTGAAACAAATGAAATAGAACCATTAT
>JAUYEQ010000536.1 GCA_030691295.1 Bacteroidota bacterium | reverse complement strand
TCGATCATACCTTTTTTTACTAATGTATCTTCAATTTCAAGAGGTTTTGAAGAATAGGAATCATAAAATTGATAACAAAAAAGTGTTACTGCCCATCTTTCACATTTTCCAATCAATGGACACCGATTTGATAAGTTCATTTTTCTGCTTATCTGAAAGTATTTTTCTTTGTCAATATCTTTTGGCTTCATTTTAAGTATTTTGACTATAATTACCAATCATTTTATTTACAAGCGATTTTTCAAATGTAAGGAATGCTATGTTTAGTGGATATAGAATTTCTGAAAGATTTGTGGGTAGGTAAAAAAACTGTTGACTTTCGTTTTTGTCTTCGGGTAAAAGAGGTTTGTTTGGGGAGGAACGCTTTATTTTGAAATGGCCTGACGTCTTTCTTCTATAACTTCATCGGAGAATGAACCTTTATAATCTTTCAATAGTTCCTGGCTTTCGAGAAATGAAAAATCGGAGATAGTCAATTTTGTAGTTGATTCTTCTTCAAAAGTTACGGTAACTTTCACCGGCTTCTTAGTCTTAAATGGCCTTTCAAGTTTAAGCTCACCATTAAAATATGTCCCAGATATTATTGTCATTTTATTTCAATTTTCACAAAGATATATTTTTTTCACGAAGGTAAATGTCCGATTTATTATTGTTTTACAAAAAGTCAGGGCTTCACTCCAAGTGAAACCCTGACTAAACACTTATTTCGTTTTCCAGACCAGCACATCAGCGGTTTTCATCGCTTTGGTTCCGATCATGATTTCGGCATTGGCCGGAAGGTTCATTTCGTAAACCTTGTCGGAGTAATTTACAGCAATTCCAAATCCATCGCGGTATTCAACCATCACGCCTTCCGGATAATTTTCAACCGGAATGCCTTGTTGTTTGTACAATTTGGCTAAAACCTGCTTTTCCAGATCGCCCGATTTTGAATCAACTCCGATGTAAGTTACAGTTCCTTTACCCAGTTTGCGTGAAACGATGGCCGAAGTTCCGGCGTAAAAATCGCCTTCGAAAGTCGCCCATGTTTCGGTTCCTGCATTCGGTTTCAGCAAATCGCCCCAACTTGTCCACAGGTAATCCTGATTGTTGAACTTGATTTTATCAGGAGAATGCGGCATCAGCAAATCATAAGAATCAATCTCAGCACCAATCAGTTTCCAGATGGGCTGCGAAAATTTGGCTTCCCACAAATGCCCGTTCCTGTCCTGAAGTCCGGTTCGGGTGGTCATTACCAGATTCCCGCCATTTTCGGCATAACGGGTTAGTTTGTCAATCATTTGCTGATCAATCATCTGATAGGCAGGAACCAACAAAACCGGATAATTGGAAAAGTTGGTGGTATCACGTACAAAATCAACCGGAGCGCCAAACGATTTCACTGCTTTGTAATATTTCAGAAAATGATTTTCAGTATTCCATTCGGTGGTCTGTTTGTTCAGGTTGATGCCCATCACATTGTCGGCATTAAACAGGATTCCGGTTTTGCGTTGAAGGTATGGTTTTGGCAGTTGAGCCTTCGCATCGTAATTTTTGCGCAGTTTAGCTATTTCCTGAATAAACTGGCTGAATTCCTGCCCACCCACAGTCGGAGTAACACCATCGGTTCCCACAATTCCGTAGTGATAAGCCTCGTAACCGTATAGCGGTGCGCGGTAACGGTAGGTGCAGGTTAGTTTGCTGCCACCGGCAAATACATGCCACAGCCACAGGCGCATAGCTCCCGGAAGCGGTTGCGGGTTGATGCTTCCCCAGTTCACCTGTCCGGGCTGAAGTTCCATCACTCCATAAGTGCCTTTTAGCGGACGGAAAAAATCGTTGGCCATTGCAATGCGCGAATATTCGCCGACACGGTATCCTTTCGGGCCGATACCACGATCGCCGCCATAAACCATGTAACGGGTATAAGTTTCAAAATCAAGCTCTTTGCTCATTCC
>JAUYEQ010000533.1 GCA_030691295.1 Bacteroidota bacterium | reverse complement strand
GAGCCATTCTTCTGGATTGGAACCACGCACAAAAGGGATGGGCGAACGGCTGAAATACATTGCTTCCTGATTTTTATTTATCACCACTTTTGGCCTGTTGATGTTGGTAATTTCAGCAATATTAGAAATTGGTTTTATCAAAGTGGCAATTTCGGTTTCAGGAGAATTAAAGCAAGTTTTGAGACTTTCAATCTGCTCCGAACGAATAAAAGGCTCGTCGCCCTGAATATTCACCACAACATCCACCTTCAGATTTTTGGCGAGTTCTATGGCTGCTTCGGCGCATCGGTCGGTGCCGCTCTGGTGATTTGGTGAGGTGAAAATGGCTTTCCCGCCAAAAGCTTCTACGGCTCTGAAAATCCGCTCATCATCGGTAGCCACATAAACTTCAGAGAGCGCTTTCCGTGCATTTTCAAATACCCATTGTACAATTGGTTTTCCATCGAGAATGGCGAGTGGTTTCCCCGGAAATCGTGTTGACTGAAACCGGGCCGGAATGATTCCTATAAAATTCATCATTTAATCAGTACTTAAGGGTTAAAATAGTAATTTTGCAAAGTTAAACATTTGGCCTTATAATGGATATTCAGGAAATAAAACAACGTTTTGGAATTATAGGCAGCTCACCCGGCTTACAGCGGGTAATTGAAATTGCTGTTCAGGTGGCTCCAACAGATTTGTCGGTGCTGATTACCGGTGAAAGTGGTACAGGAAAAGAATCTTTTCCGCAAATCATTCATCAGTTCTCGACACGCAAACACGGAAAGTACATTGCTGTAAACTGCGGCGCAATACCTGAAGGAACAATTGATTCAGAGCTATTTGGTCATGAAAAGGGTTCGTTTACCGGTGCCATGGCCGACCGCAAAGGTTATTTTGAAGAAGCCGACGGCGGAACCATTTTCCTTGATGAAATCGGTGAACTTCCACTTTCTACACAGGTACGTTTACTGCGCGTATTGGAAGCCGGTGAATTCATGAAAGTTGGTTCTTCAAAAACGCTTAAAACAAATGTAAGGGTGGTGGCAGCTACCAATGTGAATGTTACTGATGCCATCGAAAAGGGAAAATTCCGTGAAGATTTGTATTACCGCCTGAATACCGTGCCCCTAAAGGTTTTGCCGTTGCGCGACCGCAAGGAAGATATCCATTTGTTGTTCAGGAAATTCGCCTCCGATTTTGCCGAAAAATACCGCATGCCAACTATCAGACTCGACAATGAAGCCGTCGGGGTTTTGATTGGTTATGACTGGCCCGGAAATGTACGCCAATTAAAAAATATTACCGAACAGATTTCGATCATCGAAAAGGAACGAATCATCGATGCAAAAACGCTTCAGCATTACATTCCGCTTCAGGCCGGCAGCAAACTTCCTGCATTGTACCGCGGACTGGATGAAAAAACCTTCGCCTCGGAGCGTGAAATTTTGTATCAGATACTGTTCGATATGAAGAAAGACATGAACGACCTGAAGAAGCTGGTTCATGACATGCTGGAGAATGAGGCTACTGTTGCCGACATCCGCGACGACAATGCCCAGCTAATCCGCAAACTTTATCAAACCGAAAACGGAAATTACGTTCCCGATCAGCAAGCTCCCGCCAGGGCTAACAGTAAACCGGTGGAGAACAATAATATCTTTGACACCGAAGAATTCGTCGAAGAATCGTTATCGCTTGAAGACAAAGAGGTTGAAATGATTCGAAAAGCACTTGAAAAGCACAAAGGAAAAAGGAAGCATGCCGCCAGTGAACTTGGCATTTCGGAGCGGACACTTTACCGGAAAATAAAAGAATACGACATTCAATAATTATGAAAATACGAATTTACACACTCATATTACTTACAGCGGTTTTCGTAACGGCCATATTTACAGCCTGTAAAGTTAGCTATTCGTTTACCGGTGCCTCCATTGCACCAAATGTGAAAACATTTTCGGTTTACTATTTTCCCAACCGGGCACGACTGGTAAATCCAAATTTAAGTCAACAATTTACCGATGGCTTGCAGGAAAAACTGATCAAACAAACCTCGCTCAACCAGATTTCGGAGAGCGGCGATCTTGAGTTTTCGGGACAAATAACTGATTACGATGTGAAGCCGATGAATATTGGTGAAGGCGACCTTGCAGCACAAAACCGCCTGACCATTACCATCAAGGTTAAATTCGTAAATAACAAAGACCACGAGCAGGACTGGGACAAATCGTTTACTGCTTACGAAGATTTCGACAGTAACCAATCGCTCAGTGCAATAGAAGACGGCCTGGTGCCTGAAATCATTAAAAAACTGACCGACGATATTTTCAATGCTTCGATAGCCAACTGGTAAATAAATGACAGCCGACCAATTATACAAATACATGGAGACTCCCGGGCTGCTGAACCGGAAATCACTTCCGCTCCTGAAAGAACTCACGGAACGGTATCCTGCATTTGAAGCCGGCTGGATGCTTTACCTGAAAAACCTGAAAAATCTGAACGAACCTTCTTTTGAACAGGAATTGATCAGCGGAGCCATTCGTATTCAGGATCGCCGGAAATTATATCTTTTCCTGAATAAAACGGAACCCGAAACTGAATCGGAAACCAGCAACGAACCATCAGAAGTCAAGGATCCGGTTTTCAACCTGATATTTCCCGGGGAATACAAGCTTGATACCAATGAAAAACCAGCAGGAAGTCCGGAAGAAACAGTTCAGGAAACACCCAAAAAACCGGCAAAAGGATTTGGTTTGATCGACAAGTTTTTGCAGGCGCAACCTAAAATGCCACAGATAACCGACAAGGAATCGGGCTCGCCAACAGAAGGCAAGACGGCAAAGGACGACGGCAGCGAAGAATTTGTAACCGAAACTCTGGCCAACATATATGCACAGCAAGGTTATTACAAAAAGGCCATCCAGATATTTGAGAAATTAACTTTGAAATATCCGGAAAAAAGTACTTACTTTGCCGGTCAGATTGAAAAAATCAAAATTTTAATGAACAATTAATCCATTTAACATGTACACACTGATCACAGTTTTATTATTCATTACCTGCATTTTACTAATTTTAATTGTATTGGTACAGAACTCAAAAGGAGGTGGATTGGCAAGTAATTTTCAAGCTTCAAACCAGATTATGGGCGTTCGCAAAACAACCGATTTTCTTGAAAAAGCAACCTGGGGTTTAGCCGGTGCATTGTTGTTTTTGTCAATCGTTGGCGTAGCCTTCATTCCAAGAGATGCCAAAGTTGGTAACCAGTCAGTGATTAAAGATCAGATAGAAAACGCAGTTGACCCAAATCAACTACCAAGTTTTCCTGCTCCGGCGCCTGCTACCGCTCCGGCACCTGCTGCTACCGATAGCACCAATTAAGACCTATTCATTCAGAATAAAATCTGAACATGCGATACAAAAAGAATCTTCAATGTTAATTCGTTGAAGATTTTTTTTGTTCCTTTATTTTCAAATAATACCTAAACCAACCAGCGATGAAAAAACTTAGCCTGATCTTCCTGAGTATTTATTTCCTTTTAACTGCCTGCCAGAAAGTTGTTTCACCTCCCGAACCGGTTCTGCCCGTACCAACCGAACGTCAGCTTGCCTGGCACGAAATGGAACAATACGCGTTTGTACATTTCACTACCAATACATTTACTGACAAAGAATGGGGGTTTGGCGACGAAAGCCCTTCGGTTTTTAATCCAACCGCAATGGATGTGACGCAATGGACCAAAACCTTTAAAGCCGCCGGATTGACCGGACTGGTTTTAACCTGCAAACACCACGACGGATTTTGTTTGTGGCCAAGCGAATTCACCGAACACTCTGTAAAGAACAGCCCATACAAAGACGGGAAGGGGAATGTGGTTGACGAAGTTGAAAAAGCGAGTCGCGCCGATGGGCTTAAATTCGGTGTTTATCTTTCGCCATGGGATCGGAACCGCGCTGATTACGGTTCGCCATCGTACGTGGAATATTACCGGAATCAGCTAAAAGAACTTTTCACGGCACATGCTCCGGTTTTCGAAATGTGGTTTGATGGCGCCAATGGTGGCGACGGTTATTACGGAGGTGCAAACGAAAAGCGAAAAATTGACGGCAGAACTTATTATGACTGGCCAACTACTCTTGAACTGATTCGCGGAATGGAACCCAATGTAATTTTTTTCAGCGATGCAGGTCCTGATATTCGCTGGTGCGGCAACGAACGCGGTTTTGTGAATGAAACCAACTGGAACACCATTACACCTGATACTTTGTATGCCGGGAAAGGCGGCATTGAGAAATTATTGAATACAGGTGAAGAAAACGGCACCGCCTGGATTCCGGCTGAAGTAGATGTTTCAATTCGTCCGGGATGGTTTTACCATGAAAAAGAAGATTCATTGGTTAAAACTCCGGAACAACTTTTCGATATTTATCTGAGTTCGGTAGGTCGGGGCTCCAACCTGATACTGAATATTCCTCCCGATCGCCGCGGACTGGTAAATGAAATTGATGTGGCTTCGCTGCTTGGCTGGAAAAAATTAATTGATGAACGTTTCGCCACCAACATTGCATTGAACAAACCTGCAAAAGCCTCAGCGGTTCGCGGAAATTCACCGGTTTACGAAGCATCAATGGTGACCGACGGAAACAAGGAAACCTATTGGGCAACCAACGATGAGGAGCAAACCGGAACACTGGAAATTGATCTCGGCGAAAACAAATTAGTAAGTTATGTGCTGATTCAGGAATACATTAAACTGGGACAGCGTATTAAGAGTTTTTCAGTAGAAATTGAAAAAGACGGTAGCTGGCTGGAAGTAGCAAAAGGAACTACCATTGGCTACAAACGAATCCTTCGCATCGATCCGGTTGAGGCTCAAAAAGTCCGGTTGGTAATCACTGGTTCAAAAGCCTGTCCGGTAATCTCGAACATGGAGGTATATTAGTTTCTTTGGATGTTCTGAAATTTACCAAGGTTATTTAAAGTCATTTAAATGGTCATTTGATTGTCATTAAGTTGTCATTTACGAAAATGATAATTTAATGACAACGAATGACAAAAAATCACTGCTCTAAAAAGCAAATAGGTAAATAAAACGGCTCATCGTTTCAGTTTCACTACTCGTGAAGGAATTTTTTAATGTCGCGTATCTCGCCGACTAAAACCAAAGTGTCATTTTCCCTGAAGTCAAGATCAACTTTATCGTCATTTTCGGTGGTCTGAGCCGAAGAATAAACGATTCGGTGGTTCCTTTTCAGTGCAATGATTTTCAGGTGCATTTCTTTTCTGAAATTGACCGGTGAATACTTTTTGCCAATCAGCGTAATTGGCATCACCATGTCAATGATTTTGAATGAATCAGAAATCGAGAACATGTTTTGGATGCCTTTAAACGGTAGTTTGTGGGCGATGATCTTTGCCGATTCATACTCAGGATTGATGGTTTCCCTGATTCCAATGGCTTTGAGCACGGTTAGGTGAATCGAAGAACTTTCGCGGCAAATAACCCTAGCCACACCCATTTTTTTTAACAATGCGGCAATCATTACCGATATTCCGAAATCTTCGCCAATACAAACGACAAAAACATCGGCCTCTTTAACCGGCAAAAGACGCAGAGCATGAGGATCGGTCGCATCAAGGCAAATGGTATTTGCAACCACGTCTTTAAAATATTCAACCTTGTTCAGGTCATTGTCAACTCCGAGCACTTCGTGTCCCAACGCAGTAAGGGTTTTGGCAAGTGAAGCGCCAAAATTTCCCAATCCAATTGTTACAATGTTCATATCATTTA
>JAUYEQ010000530.1 GCA_030691295.1 Bacteroidota bacterium | reverse complement strand
AAAACGAACGCTTTTCCTGAAATTCATGAAATACGCTGCCATTTTCCTATTGGTGTTTCTTTCAGGCGGCATTAGCTACTATTTTATCCAGCAAACAGAAAAACCTGTCTATTTTGAATTGGCCGAAACCGCGCAACCGGCTAGTAAAGAAGCCCGGATTGTATTAGCGGATGGATCAGAGGTTTCGCTTGAAAAACAAATTTCAGAAATTTCGTACAGTAAAAATGGCCGGCAACTGATCGTTAACAACGACACCATCAATCAGCAGGCAGGAAACCAAAAAGAGCAGATCAATAAAGTGATCATTCCGTATGGCAAAAAATCGATGATCATACTTTCAGATGGCACAAAAGTTTGGCTGAATGCCGGAAGTCAGCTAATTTATCCTTCAGTATTTATTAATAAAACCCGGCAGGTGATGCTTATCGGAGAGGCCTATTTTGATGTGGCCAAAAATCCTGATAAACCATTTATTGTTCGTGCCTCGGATATCCAGGTTCAGGTATTGGGAACCAGGTTTGATATTTCCGCTTATCCTGAAGATAAAATGATTCAAACCGTGCTGGAAGAAGGAAAAGTAACGCTGAAATATTCAGGAAAGGGAATTCTTAACCGCGAATATGAGGTCGAAATGGTTCCGAACCAGAAGATTGAACTCAACAAATCGACCGGAGAAGCAAAGAGTCAGATGGTTGATGTAAGCAAATATGTTTCGTGGAAAGAGGGAATGCTCGAATTTGAGAAGGCTGATCTGATAAGGGCACTCAAACAGGTGGAACGATATTACGATATAAAGATACGATTGGCCGATCCGATGATTGGTTTGTATAAACTTTCGGGCAAGCTCGATTTGAAAGATAAACCCGAAGATGTGCTGAATGTGATCAGGTTGACAGTGCCGATCGACTGGCAGAAAAAGAGCAATGGCGATTTTGTGATTCTTAATAAATAAACGACAATAACGAATGAAACAAAAAGATCCGGAAAATGTGGCTGCATTCCCCGGATCAAAATAACAAAGTGTAATTATTTAGTGTGTTAAACCAAACATTTCAAAAGTATGAAAAAAAAGTTCTATGTACGAACTTTCCATGAGATTGGAGAGTTTAAAAAACTGTACCTTATTATGAGGCTATCTTTTATGATGTTGCTTGTCAGTTCCCTATCGGTTATTGGCAACTCTTATTCGCAGTCAACAAAATTTTCTTTTCAGTTGTCGAATGCAACTGTAAAAGATGTATTTCAGCAAATCGAGCGTAACAGCGAGTTCATCATCGTTTATTCCGACGATATGATTGATGTTACCCGCGAAGTTTCGCTGAAAGTTGCAGATGCCTCTGTTGAAAAGATTCTGGATCAGATCCTGAAAGTGACCAACAACGGTTATGAGATTAAAGAACGGCAAATTGTTATTACAAAGCTGAAAGATTTGCAATTGAATGAAATGATCGTTCAGACAGAACGCCCTCTTAAAGGCGTGGTAAAAACCGCCGATGGCAGTACACTTCCCGGCGCAACTGTTATTGAAAAAGGCACCAACAACGGAACCATTACAGATTTTGACGGTAATTTCACCCTGAACGTAAGCAAGGCAAACGCGGTAATTGTGTTCTCTTTTGTTGGGATGAGTACAATTGAAATGGATTATACCGGCCAGGCAAACATGAACGTAATTATGCGCGAAGATGCTATCGGATTGGAAGAAGTTGTCGCTATCGGATACGGTGTTCAGAAAAAGAAAGAAATCACTTCATCGATCACAAACGTTAAGGCTGAAGATTTTAAACAGGGAGCAATGACAAGCTCTCCGATGCAGCTGGTTCAGGGAAAGGTTGCTGGTCTGGCAATTTCCCGTCGTAACGGAGGCGATCCAACTTCGGGCGTATCTGTTCAGTTACGTGGAGTTTCTACGGTTTCCGGCAATCTCGAACCTTTGGTTATTGTTGACGGAGTTCCCGGAGGAAGCCTGAATTCAGTATCTCCCGAAGATATTGAATCAATTGACGTACTCCGCGATGGTTCGGCTGCTGCTATTTATGGTACACGTGGAACCAATGGTGTAATAATTATTACCACCAAAAAAGGTAGTTCAGGCCAAATGAAAATTGAATATTCGGCTTATGGAACGGTGGATCAAATGACAAAACGTCCGGAATTACTTTCGGCAAGCGAATATCGGGAAGTTGCCAAAGAATTTAAAGCATCGGGCAATAACGACAAAATTGGCAAAGCAAATGCCATGATTGATTATGGCGCAGATACAGACTGGTTTAAGGAACTGACCCGTACCCCAATCAGTCAGGTTCAGTACATTTCTCTTTCAGGAGGGAATAAAACGACTACTTATATGGCTTCGCTCAACTACCGCGATATTGACGGGATCGTTGAACGTTCGTACCAGAAAATGCTGAACAGCCGCATGAGCCTGAATCATTCAGCCTTTGACGACAAGTTGAAACTTGCCTTTAATTTATCGGCCAGTACCCGTAAATTCAGCCCAGTTGATTATGAAATTTACCGTCAGGGAATGACAAGAAACCCAACGCTCCCTGTACTCAATACAAATGGTACATACTATGAAACAAACGGCTGGGAAGATTACAACCCGGTTGGAATGATCTTTCAAACTGACCGCGACAACCAGGCCACCGAACTTCTTGGCAATACCCGGATTTCTTATGAATTTTTGCCGGGATTGACTGCATCGGTATTAGGCGCAGTTCAAAAGAACAATGAATTCAGGGGATACTACAGTTACAAAGGTTCGTCGAACAGTACACAAAGTGGCTACAACGGACGCGCAAACCGTGAGTATTTGCAGTGGTATGACCAAACACTTGAAACAACACTGAATTACAGCAAGCTGGTAAACGATGTTCACCGTGTTGACATATTGGGTGGATATTCGTATCAGGACTTTACCTATGAACAATTCTTTGCTGAAAACAGCAATTTCATTACCGATCAATATACCTATAACAATTTAGGCGCAGGCGATTATCTTCCTCAGGGAAATGCAGTTATGAACAGTTCGAAAAACTCAAGTAAATTAGTCGCATTTATCGGAAGAGCCATCTACTCTTATCAGGATAAATACCTGATGACTGCCGGGGTACGTTATGAGGGTTCATCAAAATTCGGTGAAAACGAAAAATGGGGTTTGTTCCCTTCGGTTTCGCTTGGTTGGAGAATAAGTGAAGAAGGCTTTATGGCGGATGTTGACTGGATTGATGATGCAAAAGTTCGTTTAGGATATGGAGTTACCGGTAATCAGGGAACATCTCCTTATGCTTCGTTGGTAAGAATGCGTCCCGGCCCGCGTATGTTGTATAACGGCAAATGGATTCCCGGAACTGAACCTGCTTCAAACCCGAATCCTGATTTGCGTTGGGAAACCAAAACCGAGTGGAATGTGGGTTTGGACCTGACTGTTTTAAAAAACCGGCTTACAGCCAACTTGGATATTTATAACCGTTTAACAAGTGACCTTATCTACACTTACAATGTTCCAACACCTCCAAATATTTATAATCAGACAACTACCAACGTAGGCGAAATAAGAAACAGCGGAATCGAGTTGTCATTGAATGCCGTAGCTGTTAAAACAGCTGATTTTAAATGGTCAGTAGATTTTAACATCAGCCACAACAGCAACGAACTGGTATCATTGTCGAACGACGCCTATCCGTTCAACTATCAGGATATCGGCAATATCGGTTCGCCAGGTTTAAATGCAACCCCATCATTCAGATTGGAAGAAGGAAAACCAATTGGGAACATGTTCGGATATAAATTTGCAGGTTTTTCTCCTGAAGGAAAGTGGCTGGTTTATAATAAAGCTGGCGCTTCTATTCCGGTCAATGATGCTGTTTATGAAGATAGAGACATTATTGGCAATGGGTTGCCAAAAGTTTACATGGGCCTTGGAAATACCTTGAAATATAAAAACTGGGACATGTCAGTATTCTTCCGTGGTGTATTTGGCTATGACATTTTGAATACACTGGGTATTTTCCACGAGAACGAATATATGCTTCCTTTGAATGTGCTGCGTTCAAGCCGCGATATTAATTTGTTTGATTCGCAACAGTACACCAGTTTTTATGTTGAAAAAGGCGATTTCGTGAAACTGGACAATGTTACCCTTGGATATAATTTCAATGTGAAAGGAAGTAAAGTATTTCAGAAAGCCCGCATCTATGCATCGG
>JAUYEQ010000527.1 GCA_030691295.1 Bacteroidota bacterium | reverse complement strand
AAGCATGTTTTTTTGCTTCGTGCATGGCATTCATCGATTCAAAAACATCTTTTCCGTTACAATGAATGATCCGGAGATTTTTAAAGCCTGTAAAATTGTTGGCAACCTTCCTGTTAGCCGTCTGATCCTTTTTCGGAACAGATATACCATATCCATTATCCTGAATGGCAAAAATAACCGGCAGTTTTTCTTTTGAAGCGCCATTGATGGCTTCATAAACAAATCCTTCAGACAATGACGATTCGCCCTGTACGCTGATTGCCACCGCCTTTTGGCCATAATATTTGATTGCCCGGGCCACACCGACTGCATGTAGCGTGTGGTTACCAGTCAGTGAAGAAACATTGTGGATATTCCAGGGGATTTTTGCAAAGTGGTTCGACATGTGCCGTCCGCCGCTTGAAAGATCTGTTGCTTTGGAAATTCCATTCAGGATTATTTCTTCAACAGTTAATCCGCAAGACAAAGCTGTCAGCAAATCGCGGTAATATAAAAATATGTGGTCAACTTCTTTTTCAAACGTTTGCCCGATAGCAAGCTGAATTGCATCATGACCTGCATAAGGTGCATGATACGACCAGCCAATTGCCTGCTTCAGGTAATTCGGAGCTTTTTCATCAATTGCGCGACCTAAAGTCATCAATCGGAACCATTTTTCAAGAGTTTCTTTGGGAGTTGTTTTAATCGAAAATACAATTGGAACTGTATCCATAAAGCAAATTTTAATTTATTAAGGTTATACTTCGCGATCAATATCGAATTCTTCAAGAATGTCTGCTATTCGCCGCAGGAAAGCCCCGCCCATAGCACCATCTATAACTCGATGATCATATGATAAAGAAAGGAACATTTTGTGACGGACAACAATGGCATCACCAGTTGGGGTTTCCATTACTGCAGGCTTTTTCTCGATGCTACCTGTTGCAAGAATGGCAACCTGTGGCTGGCTGATAATTGGGGTTCCTATCAAATTCCTGAATGAACCGAAATTGGTGATCGTAAAAGTTCCACCCTGATAATCTTCAACTGTAAGCTTGTTTTTGCGGGCAGCTTCAGCCAACTGATTTAGATTTTTGGTCAGTCCAACCAGATTTTTTTGTTCCGCATTTTTAATAACCGGTACAACCAGATTTCCATCAGGTTTGGCAACAGCAATTGCAATATTTACATCTTTGTGGATGATTATTTTATAGTCGTCAACAGAAGAATTTAATAAAGGATACTCGGTAATTGCCCGTGCAACTGCCTCCGTAAAAATAGGCATGTAAGTTATTTTCTCTCCATATTTGGCGCTGAACTCATCTTTTATTCGGGTGCGCCACAAAACAAGATTGGTAACATCAGCCTCTACAACTGAAGTGACATGAGGAGAAACCTTTTTCGACATGACCATGTGATCGGCAATAATTTTTCGTACCCGATCCATTTCGATAATCTGATCACCCGATCCCAACGATGCAGATATTTTTGGTTGTTCCTGTTTTTCTTCTGTTTTTACTCCTGAAGTTTTAACGGGAGGAGAAACTTTTCCTTCCTTGCGTGCCTGAACAAAGGAAAGAATATCCGACTTTTGAACCCTGCCGCTGAGCCCGGAGCCTTTAATTGATTCCAGTTCGCTTAAACTTACCTGCTCTGATTTGGCTATTGACTGAACCAACGGGGAATAAAACCTGGTTGATTTTGTTCCGTTATTTTCTTCAACAGGTTCTGATTTAGTAACTTCAGGAGATTTAACAACTTCTTTTTCTACTGATTTTGCAGCTAATGGTTGAGCAGGTTCCTTTTCCGGCGTCTTTTCAGAATCAGACTCAACTTCCTCAATTACAGTTTCGTTATCGGATTCGTCATCATCGTCAGTAGTAATAATGATAACGGTTTCACCTACCGCAACCAATGCATTTACCTCAAAAAATATTTTCTTTATAATACCATCAACCGGAGAGGGAATTTCTGAATCAACCTTATCAGTTGCAACTTCAAAAAGTGATTGATCTTCTTCAATTTTATCACCTTCCTTTACAAACCATTTGGTGATGGTAGCTTCCTGAACGCTTTCGCCCAGTTTAGGCATCTGGATTTTAAATTCTGACATACTTACCTTTATTTAACATTAAGAATTTCAAGTTTTCAAACTAACTAATTAACAAGAAAGAGATTAAAAAGTTCAACAATGCAAGTCAAATAAAGTATCAGATTAATCTTTTGGTTTATATTTAAACAAGTCGTGTTTTGGCCAACTTTTAACCGAATGTTCAATTTTTCCCATCATATAATTGACGTAATATGGTAGTCTAGGTCCTTTCCAACTACTTGAATTAATGATAACTACCCATGAAAAACCGTTGCTCTGCCGTTTCATAATAGCAGAAGTTCCGGCCATACTCCCTGTTCTGATCCAATCGCCATTATCTTTTACTGTTTTCCAACCCAATGGTCCTTTAAACAACTTATTTTCAACCATCTGATCAATTAAATTGCCTTTGAACATATCAGGAACATTCTTGAAACCATCGATCATCACCAGTAACTTTGCCAGTTCAACCGATGATGCAATCCAGCCACCGGCAGGCCCCAGCAACTCAATTGGATTGCCACCGTAAGCTTTTGGAACCATCCTTCCTGATCCATCGAAACATGAAACAAGTTGATTATCATCCGATTCATAGTATTTTACTTCATTAAACCTGCGACCTGAAAGATAGCTTCGGCCAATGTGCATATCAGTAATTCCAATAGGTTTAAGTACTTCATTACGCACATATTTCTCGTAGTTTTGACCTGAAACTGCCTCAATAACTTTTGTTAAAAACATATATCCAATATTTGAGTAGGAAGATCGGGTTCCAGGATCAAAATGTAATCTTCTGG
>JAUYEQ010000524.1 GCA_030691295.1 Bacteroidota bacterium | reverse complement strand
TTACATCGATTATTCGATGTCAGTAATTGTCGCAAGGGCACTTCCGGATGTAAGAGATGGTTTAAAGCCAGTACATCGTCGCGTGTTGTTTGGAATGAGTGAGTTGGGAAATTTTTCCAATAGGCCCTATAAAAAATCAGCTAGGATTGTTGGGGAGGTAATGGGTAAGTATCACCCGCATGGTGACTCGTCCATTTACGGAACATTGGTTCGTATGGCTCAGGATTGGTCGTTGCGTTATACGTTGGTTGACGGGCAGGGTAACTTTGGATCAGTTGATGGTGATAGTCCGGCCGCTATGCGTTATACAGAGGCCAGATTATCAAAGATAGCGGAAGAAACACTTGCCGATTTGGAGAAAAATACGGTGGACTTCCAGCCTAACTTTGATGAATCGTTGAAAGAACCAACAGTATTGCCAACCCGAATCCCTCAATTGTTGGTTAACGGAGCATCTGGAATTGCTGTTGGTATGGCAACGAACATGCCTCCCCATAATTTGTCGGATACAATTGATGCTATTGTAGCTTACATTGATAATCCGGAAATCGATATTCAAGACCTGATTTTAATTGTTAAAGCGCCTGATTTTCCGACCGGAGGAATCATTTACGGAGTTCGCGGTGTTCAGGAAGCTTTTGAAACTGGACGAGGCCGTATTGTTATCAGAGGAAAAGCTCACATCGAAGTAACACCGAACGGAAGGGAAAAGATTGTCGTTACTGAGATTCCTTACATGGTTAACAAGGCAGAATTAATTATTAAAACTGCAGAACTGATCAATGACAAGAAAATTGAAGGTATTTCGAATGTCAATGACGAATCGGATCGTGATGGGATGCGCATCGTTTTTGATATCAAGAGAGATGAAATATCGAATGTCGTTTTAAACAAATTATACAAATACACGCAACTACAAAATAGTTTCAGTGTAAACAATATTGCATTGGTCAATGGACGGCCTAAAATGCTTAACCTGAAAGACCTAATTCATTATTTTGTAGAGCACCGTCACGATGTCATTATTCGCCGGACACAATTTGAATTGGATCAGGCCGAAAAACGTGCGCATATTCTTGAAGGCTTGATCATTGCCAGCGACAATATCGAAGAAGTAATCGCAATTATTCGTGCTGCAAAAAATCCTGATGAAGCCAGACTAAACCTGATCGAACGATTTAGTTTAACTGATATTCAGTCACGCGCCATCGTTGAAATGCGTTTGCGCCAGCTGACGGGTCTCGAACAGGATAAATTACATCAGGAATATGAAGATATTAAAAAGCTGATTGAACACCTGAAATGTATATTGGCTGACATCAATCTTCGGATGGAAATTATTAAGAATGAGCTGATTGAAATCAAAGCAAAATACGGAGATGGTCGTAAAACCGAGATCGTTCCGAATGCAGAAGAATTTAATCCTGAAGATTTTTATGCTGATGAAGAAATGGTTATTACAATTTCTCATTTGGGTTACATGAAAAGGACTCCACTGTCCGATTTTAGAACCCAGGGAAGGGGAGGAGTTGGTTCAAAAGGCAGCAATACAAGAGATTCGGATTTCCTTGAACACATGTTCAATGCATCTATGCACAATACTCTCTTGTTATTTTCTGAAAAAGGAAAATGTTTCTGGCTGAAAGTTTATGAAATTCCTGAAGGTACAAAAACATCAAAAGGGCGTGCAATTCAGAATGTTATAAATATTGAACAGGACGATAAGATTCTTGCATTTATCAATGTAAAAACCCTAACGGATCCTGAATATATTAATAGCAATTTCATAATTTTGTGTACCAAAAAGGGAACTATCAAGAAAACATCACTTGAGGCATATTCACGTCCACGTCAGAATGGAGTGAATGCAATTACAATAAGGGAGGACGATAAATTACTTGAAGCCAGAATGACCAATGGCAATCATCACATTATGATGGCTGTACGTTCAGGAAAAGCCGTTCGATTTGTTGATAAGGACGTCAGGCCAATAGGAAGAACAGCCTCCGGAGTACGTGGAATCAGGCTGGGTCACGATCAGGATGAAGTTGTTGGCATGGTTTGTGTTGAACACGAAAACGAAGATATTCTGGTTGTTTCTGAAAATGGTTATGGAAAAAGATCAAAGATTGAAGACTACCGGTTGACGAACCGTGGAGGAAAAGGTGTGAAAACAATTAATATTACTGAAAAAACCGGATCACTTATTTCAATTAAGAGCGTTGATGAAAGTAACGATTTAATGATTATTACGCAATCAGGACTCACTATCAGAATGTCTGTTTCCAACATGCGAATTATTGGCCGTGCAGCGCAGGGTGTAAGGCTTATCAACCTGAAGGAAGGAGACAAAATTGCATCAGTTGCAATTGTACCAGCTTCGGAAGATCCTGATGAAGTGATTGAGATTGTGCCAACCTCCGAAGATCCTGATGAATTGACTGAATTACCGGAGGGAATTATCGATGACCAACCAGTTACCGAATAGATAAATAAAAATTAATTATGAATCAAAATTATAAATCACTCTTTACAATGAAAAGAACGACAATTTTATTTGTTTTACTTTTTGCCGTAACAGGCGTATTCGCCCAAAAAGGCAAAGTAACCAGTGCTTCTAGCTTTAAAGAAACCGGTAAGCTCGACAAGGCGGTTTCGACAATTGAAGAAGCCATCGACTCAAGTAATCCTAAAACAGAAAGTTCTGTTACCTGGCCAAGAACCTGGGAGGTTCGGGGAGAAATTTATCAGGCTGTATTTCAGTCAAAAGATGAAAATTACAAAAAGCTAAGTAACGATCCACTGACTGTAGCCTATGACTCTTACTTAAAAGCACTTGCACTTGATGACAAGGACAAGTTTTCAAAAAGCATTAAGATCAAACTTACTTTATTGATTGGAGATCTTACAAATCAAGCAGTTGCCGCTTTTAACGAAGAAGATTACAACAAAGCGCTTAAATCATTTGAGCAAATTATTGGAATTGAAGAAACTCCTGTTTTCAAAGCTGATGATCCGACTTCTGTTGATACTGTTATTATTTTCAACGCCGGACTTGCAGCATACAATGCTCAGAATTATGACAAAGCGATAAAATATTACAAAGAGGCTGCAAAATACAATTACAGTGGTGCACGCACCTATCAACTGATTTCATCAAGTTACATGCAAAAACAAGATACCGTTGGTGCATTACAAATTTTGCAGGAGGGATTGAAAAAATATTCTTCGAAGAAACAGATAGCTATAGGAATGACTAAAGGTGAAGTAATAGAAATTTTGGGTAATCCTAAAAGCATAAGTAAAACAACGACTAGTAATTCAAATGATGAATTAATGTTTTATAATAATGGTGAGATTAATATCGATAAAAATGGATATGTCACCTATATTCATGGAAATATTAATAAAAATGAAAGTGGACAACTTTTGGTTGAAGTAATCAATATCTATTTGAATTCCAACAGAGTAGATGATGCTTTGAAATATCTGGATATCGCTATTGAGCAGGATCCAACGAATTCATCTTACTACTTTGCCCAAGGAACATTGTTCGATAAACTACAGAAGCCAGAGGAAGCTACCACAAGTTACCTTAAAGCTATAGAGTACAAAGACGACTATTTTGATGCTTATTATAACCTCGGAGCAGTTTATTACAACAAAGGTGTAAAGCAAATTGATGTTGCCAATGCTGTTCCAAGTAATCAGCCTGAAAAGTATGAAGAAGAAAAAGAGAAAGCTGATATAGAGTTCAAAAAAGCAATTCCTTATATGGAAAAAGCCCATGAAGTTAATCCAACCGACAAATTTACAATGGAATCATTGAAAACATTGTACTACCGTTTGAAAATGTTGGACAAACATGCGGAGATAGTAGAGAAAATGAAAAACCTATAATAAACACGGAATATTTTAAGAGGAGCTTTTGCTCCTCTTTTTTGCTATATAAAAATAACATAATATTAATTCTAAGACAAGCTTATTGTGATTTCCCTAAACAACAAATGACCATAATTAAGTCGGAATATTTCGCTTTATTTCAAACGGATAGACAAGTACCGGTAAATATTCGATTCTAATAAAAAGGAAATTTTTGATGCTCTGACAGCGAAATAAAAAAGTCTTCAGCCAATAATTCCGAAATCGAAATCTTATACTTGATTTACTCCGGAAATGCCATTTACAAAATCGATTTCCGCGGAGCATCCATTTTGTAAAACTTTTAGCCTGACCAAAATTCATCGGGATTATTTAAAGCATATTATTGCTTGAGTCTGAAACTTCCAATTCATTTAATAGGAAAAGATTAACTTCTAGTTGATTCTTATTAAAATTCTGGCATATACAATTTGTTACATTTGTGTTTTATCGATGGATGAAATTGAATTTATTGGCGTATAAATCAATGCTTTACTCATATTTACATTTGTAACTTATCAATTAATCTGATTAATTTTGATCATGCCTGGATTGAGTACCCGCAAGACCGGAATATACTTTTATCAAAAAAAAAAACGGTGATATACCAATCAGTTCTAATTAGTATATCATCGTTCAATAGTTACAAAATTGACATTTCAAGTTCGAAAATTGCCAATTTCATCAGTTAACCCTTAGTGAATAAAACTCTTCAAGACTTCGATCAATAATTGTATCAACTTCTGTCAGAACTCTTGTTTTCGATTTAAACCTAAATGCCTTGTCATCTTCCCGTTTCTGCCTTAATGTTTCACGAAGAAGATACATGGCCTTGATCATTTTTTTTAATCTGTCTTCTTTCATTGCATAATTGTTTGTCTGCCCAAATCTAAAGAGTTGAAATCCAAAATGCAACAGTGGAAGTTTACTTTTTTATTACTAAAATGTAAAATTATACATCAAAATCTACATCCCGCTTAATGTAACCACTATAATCTTTTAAAATGGGTTCATATTCGTGATGAAACAATTTAGAGGATATTAAAAAATCGGCTGTTGAGCGGTTCGTTGCCGCAGGAATATTGTATAATGTTGAGATGCGAAGTAAAGCCTTAACATCGACATCGTGTGGCTGTGGCTGCATCGGATCCCAAAAGAAAATCAACACATCCACTTTCCCCTCACAAATCAAAGCGCCCAACTGTTGGTCGCCTCCAAGCGGACCTGATTTAAGTCGTTCTACATCTGGAGGAATGACATCATTTTCACGACACTTTTCAACCAAAACTGCATTAACCAATTTACCGGTAGTACCCGTACAAATCAGGCTATGTGGACTCAATTCCTTCCAATTCCAGGCGACCCATTCCATCATGTCTTTTTTGCGGTTATCATGGGCTACAATTGCGATTACCTTTTTCTTCTTCATTTTGTATATTTAAATTCAGTTAACAAAGATAAGTTTTTACTCCTGTCCCGTTCGCTTGGGATATTATATAAATAATAAAAATCCATTTTTTAGCAAAAATTAGGGCATGATATTTAACCATGCCCTAATAAATATTTTTATTTGAAAATACTACTTGAATTGTGTCTTAAGATCAGTCACCCAATTGGTAATTCGTTCTTTTGAAAGCCTTGGCTGCGTTTCCTGATCAAGAATAAGCCCAACAAATTTGCCGTCCACTTCAGCTTTGGAGGATTCGTAGGTATATCCTTTGGTATCAGTTGAACCAATCACCTTCGCTCCTCTTTCCTTTACCAAATTGACCATGATACCAACAGCATCGCCAAAGTTTTCAGGATACTCAACCTGATTACCCAAACCATAAATTGCGATCGTTTTTCCCTTAAGATCCAAATCTTCCAATGCGGGAACAAATTCATCCCAGTAATTGGGCAATTCACCATCAAACCAGGTTGGAACTCCTAGTATCAGATTGGTAAAAGATAGAAACAATTCCTCTGTTAATTCTTCAGCATTTACTGGTACAATTTTAAAATCGGCTCCAAATTCTTCAATAATTTTCTCGGCAGCCTTTGCAGTTTTCTTTGAATTAAAGCTATAAAATATCCCTGTTTTACTCATGATTGTTAAGTTATTAATAAGCCAAAATTTCTTTGGCCGCAATGTAAATTTTTTCGGTATTAGGTAAAATCATTCTTTCGAACGAACGGTGAAATCCAACGGGTGTAAATGATGAACCAACACGTTTTACCGGGCAGTCGAGGTATTCAAATGCTTCTTCCATTATTACAGATGTAATCTCGGCACCGAATCCGGAATGAACTTTGTCTTCGTGTACTACCATCACTTTTCCGATTCTTTTTATTGAATTCAGAATTGTTTCCTTATCAAGCGGAACCAGCGAACGCAAGTCTATTACTTCAACTGAACTTCCCTCTTTCGATAGCTTCTCAGCGGCTTCCAGACACATGTGAGTGGTATTTCCATATGTAATCATCACTAAATCGTCGCCATTTCTACGAATACGGGCTTTGCCAAACGGAACTTCAAAATCATCGGGAATTACAGTTGCTGCTTTTGGATCATTATACAAAGCTTTTGGCTCCATAAACATTGTCATTCCCCTTGATCTGATGGCAGTTCGCAATAGTCCGGCTGCATCATCGGCAAACGAAGGATAAACGATACGCACACCCGGAAGAGATGTTAAAGCCCCTTCAATGTTTTGCGAATGGTAAATTCCTCCACCAATATAACCGCCTGATGCAAGCCTGATTGTAACATTTGGAGTAAATTGTCCGTTCGATCTCCAGAAATCGTGACTCGAATCGACATATTGCTCCATGGCCGGCCAGAAATAGTCAGCAAATTCGGCACCTTCGATTACAATTCTAATTTTTTCATCATATCTTGACATTCCATTTGCAGTTCCAACAATAAAGTCTTCTGCGATTGGTGCGTTAAAAACTCTTTTAGGGCCAAATTCCTGCTGCAATCCTTTCGAAACATTAAAAATTCCACCCTTGTCTTTATTGGCCATATCCTGACCCCACATAAAGGTATCCGGATTATTTCTGAATTCAGCCTTCAGGGTTTCATTCAGTGCAGTAATCAATTTTTTCTTTTCGCCTTCTTCATGATGGGTTCCATCAACATATTTAAGCGGCTTGTGAGGCTCCGGAAGAACAAAATCGAGATACGTGTTCGGATCAGGATCAGGTGCTTTTAAAGCCTTCTTATGGGCTTCTTTCAACTCTATTTTTGATTCGTTTTCAATAGCAATAATTTCTTCGCTCGTAAAACGATTGTAACGAACCAGCATACGCTTGTATTTCGCCAACGGATCGTATTCCTGAGCATAATTACGCTCTTCTTCCGAACGGTATAATTCATGACGGTCGGAGTTCGAATGGGAATGCATCCTAATGCAATTGGCCTGAACCATCAC
>JAUYEQ010000518.1 GCA_030691295.1 Bacteroidota bacterium | reverse complement strand
CTACCAAGGAGGAAAAAGAACAAGGTTCCATTTTATTGCTTCGTGCACAGAAAGGATTGCCGAAAAATAAGGCGATTATCAAATTCCTGAGCGAAGAGGGAATAAAAAGCCAGATGACAAAAACAGAGAATTACCACATGCAGGACAATAACAAGCTCATGCATATCATTACCGATCCGCTGTTTTTTGTGATTGAAGAGAAACAAAATTCAGTAGAGTTGACCGACAAGGGAATTGACCTGATTTCGGATGACGTTGAAGATCAGATGTTTTTTGTTTTGCCTGATGTTGGGTCTGAAATTGCTGAAATTGAAAACGATAAGTCGCTCACCAAAGAGCAGGTGTTGGCAAAGAAAGATGAGATGCTTACCGATTATTCCATCAAATCGGAGCGCGTTCATACCATTAACCAGTTGCTGAAAGCCTACGCAATGTTCGAAAAGGATGTTGAATACGTGGTAATTGAAAACAAGGTAAAAATTGTTGACGAACAAACCGGTCGTATCATGGAAGGCCGTCGTTATTCGGACGGTTTGCACCAGGCCATTGAAGCCAAGGAGCGGGTGAAAGTAGAAGCAGCCACCCAAACTTTCGCGACCATCACCCTTCAGAATTATTTCAGGATGTATCACAAACTGGCCGGTATGACCGGTACTGCCGAAACAGAAGCAGGTGAGTTGTGGGACATCTATAAACTGGATGTTGTGGTGATCCCAACCAACAGAAAAGTTGTTCGCGACGACCGCGAAGACATGGTATATAAAACCAAACGCGAAAAATACAACGCGGTGGTTGAAGAAATTGTAGCACTCAACAAGGCTGGACGTCCTGTTTTGGTTGGTACTACTTCCGTAGAAATTTCGGAATTGCTGAGCCGTTAC
Source organism: Bacteroidota bacterium (assembly GCA_030691295.1). Lineage (GTDB taxonomy): Bacteria > Bacteroidota > Bacteroidia > Bacteroidales > Prolixibacteraceae > Aquipluma. Next base: position 1,482 of record JAUYEQ010000518.1, on the reverse strand, counting down.
CTGAAAATGCGCGGCATTAAGCACAATGTACTGAATGCCAAATTACATGCCCGTGAAGCTGAAATTGTTGCCGATGCAGGGGTTTCAGGTATGGTGACCATCGCTACCAACATGGCTGGTCGTGGTACCGACATTAAATTAACTGCGGAAGTTAAAAAAGCAGGCGGTTTGGCCATCATTGGTACTGAAAGACATGAATCGCGTCGTGTTGACCGCCAGTTACGCGGACGTGCCGGTCGTCAGGGAGACCCGGGATCATCTCAGTTCTTTGTTTCGCTGGAAGACGATTTGATGCGTTTGTTTGGTTCTGACCGTATTACCGGAATCATGGATAAAATTGGCCTGAAAGAAGGCGAAATGATCCAGCATTCGATGATTACGAAGTCGATTGAACGTGCGCAGCGGAAGGTGGAAGAAAACAACTTCGGTATTCGTAAACGTTTGCTGGAATACGATGATGTAATGAATTCGCAGCGTGAAGTAATCTACAAAAAACGCCGTCACGCTTTGTTTGGCGAACGCGTTGAAGTGGATCTTTTGAATACCATGTACGACGTGATCGAGAATCTGGTGAGCGAATACCAGGAAAACGGAATGTTTGAAGAATTCAACAGGGATCTGATCAGATTGATGTCAATGGAATTGCCTGTCACAGAGCAGGAATTCATGAAAATGAAAGCGGATGATCTGGTTGAAAAAGTATATCACGAAATGGTTGTGACTTATACGCGACGGATGGAAAACATTGCCAAACAGGCTTATCCGGTTATCCGCGATGTTTATGAACAAAAATCACATCTGTATACGAATATTGTTGTCCCAATTTCCGACGGTAAACATATATTCCAGATTGTGACCAACCTCGAAAAAGCATATAAAAATCAGGGTAAAGAACTGGTTAAATCCTATCAGAAACAAACCGTTCTGGTTACCATCGACGATGCATGGAAAGAACAGCTTCGCGAAATGGATGATCTGAAACAATCGGTTCAGAATGCAACTTACGAACAAAAAGACCCATTGCTGATCTACAAATTCGAATCTTTCAATTTGTTCAAGATCATGGTCACCAAAGTAAATAAATCAATTGTTTCAATTTTGGCAAAAGGCCATATTCCGATCAGCGATCCGCAACAAGTTCGCGAAGGCCATGAACGGAGAGGACTTGACCTGAGCAAATTATCGACCTCGAAATCTGAATTGCCTTCGGGTTCATCAAGTCAGAGCAGACCGGAAGCGCCACAGGAACCCAAACAGTTACAACCAATCAGGGTTGAGAAAAGGGTAGGGCGAAATGATCCTTGTCCTTGTGGAAGCGGTAAAAAATTCAAGGCCTGTCACGGTAAAGACCTGGCTGATTAAAACATATATCGTATGGACATTCTGGCATTTATTCATTGGAACGTTAGCCCCGAAATTTTCACATTAGGGCCTTTGCAGGTTCGTTGGTACGGCCTGCTATTCGCCCTTGGTTTCCTTTTC
>JAUYEQ010000513.1 GCA_030691295.1 Bacteroidota bacterium | reverse complement strand
AGAATCAGACGTGTTGCCAATTACACCACAGGACAATTTTCAAAAATTAAAACCAATGTCATCTGCCTGAAATAACAAAATCAATTGGTTAAATTTGTTGACCCACTAAGGCTCGAACTTAGACTCTACTGAACCAAAATCAGTTGTGTTGCCAATTACACCATGGGTCAATCCTTCGCTGTCTTTTCTTTAAAGACGGTGCAAAATTATAAAAATTATTTTTTTAGCACCTTCTTTACGTGTAAATTTTCACTTAACCTTTAAAACAATCCATATGTACTTCATATTCAAAAGATATGATCTGTTTGATTTTGAAAAATGAGCTTAATTCATTGTTCTTTGGGCGCAGTATAAATTCAATGTTAAGATTACTACCAATAAATTTGATGAAATCGACGGATGTTTTGATTTGCCTCGTAGATTTGCAGGAAGTATGCAAGCTAACTTATTAGAATTTGATATGATAGAATTTTTTCAGGAGAATAAAAAGATTGCAAAGGTTATCACTGAGGTGGCAGGTTTGGCTAATTACCTCTGGCAAAAAGGTTGGGCCGAGCGAAATGCAGGTAATATTTCGGTGAACCTCTCGGAATTGATGACCGACAATGATTTCGAACTCGATCATTTTCCGATGTTTCAATTGGAACGTAGTTACGACGCGTTGGCAAACCTTTATTTTTTTGTTACCGGAACCGGAAAACGGATGAGGGATCTGGCTATCAGTCCGATGAAAAATGCCTGCATCATTAAGATGAACAAAAAAGGGAATGCCTACCACATCATTACCATGAAGAAGAAGAACCTGTACAATTTCAGGCCAACTTCCGAATTGCCGACCCACCTGGCCGTTCATAATTTACTTGTAAGCACCGGCTCACCAAACAAAGCGGTGGTGCATACCCATCCGAACGAATTGGTGGCAATGACCCAGATACCGAAATTTCAAACTGCCGAAATGCTGAACAAAACGCTTTGGGGAATGCATCCTGAAGCATTTGTGTTTGTTCCGCGCGGGGTATTTCTGGTTCCGTACATTTTACCCGGAAGCCACAAAATTGCCGATGCGACCATCGAAGGTTTTAAAAATGGACACGAGGTGGTGATTTGGGAGAAACACGGCGCTTTTGCAATCGGCGAAACTGTTTCCGACGCTTTCGACATGATTGACATTCTTTCAAAATCGGCTCAAATATGGTTCATGGCCATGCAAACCGGCAACGAACCGGAAGGGCTGAACGAAGCGCAACTGACAGAACTAAAAGAAGCTTTCCTTAAAAAGTAAAAATCAACCTGCTTTTTCTGGATTATTGATTAATTTTAGCACGTTGAAAACTTTAAATACCATGCAAAACTTTTTTGTCAAATCACACGGACTTGGAAATGATTATTTTGTGCTCGACCAGACCGGAATAACTTTCGGGTTGAATGAGAAAAATATACAGTTGCTTTGCGATATCCATTACGGAATTGGCTCAGATGGAATTCTGCTGAAAGTGGCTTCAGAAAAAGCGGATTTTGGATTGAAAATTTACAATCCCGACGGTTCTGAGGCAGAAAAAAGCGGCAACGGACTACGCATTTTCGCCAAATATTTATACGATTACGGACATACTTCAGGAAAAATATTTACCATCGAAACGCTTGGCGGGATTGTTACTGCTGAAGTTTCCGGAGAAACCAACGGCAAAGCCAACAGGATAAAAGTGGATATGGGAAAAGCCATTTTCAATTCGCACAAAGTTCCGGTAATGTGCGACGAATCCGAGTGTTTTGATCATCCGCTGAGCATTGTTGACGAAACTTACCTGATCAATTGCGTGTCGGTTGGCAATCCGCATTGTGTCATTGTATGTACTAAGCTGACAAAAGCAGAAATTATTAAACATGGTTCAGAAATCGAGAATCATCCGATGTTTCCAAACCGGATCAACGTGCAGTTTGCCAAAGTGTTGTCGCGCAACGAAGTGGAAATTCTTATTTGGGAGCGCGGAGCCGGTTACACACTTGCCTCCGGAAGTTCGTCGTGCGCAGTGGCAGCGGTGATGGTTAAAAAAGGATTGAGCGACCGCAAACTGACAGTGAAAATGCCCGGAGGAATTTTACAAATTGAAATTGATGAATCCTGGAATATTCGCATGGAAGGTGAAGTGAAAGAAATTGCTTCAGGCTATTTAAGTGATGAACTGATTGCAGATGTGCTTTGTTTATAAAAAACTGTAAATTTACAGCCCAAAATACTAATAAATTACAATGACGAAACAAATTCCGTTTTCGAAAAAACAGATCGAAAAAATCATAGAACAAACGCCAACACCTTTTCACATTTACGATGAAAAGGGAATTCGTGAATATGCCAGAAAATTCATCAAATCCTTTTCATGGAATCCGGGATTCAAAGAATATTATGCCATTAAATCGGCGCCAAACCCTTATCTGATGAAAATTATGCGGGAAGAAGGTTTTGGAATCGACTGCAGCTCGTATGCCGAATTGGTAATTGCGGAAAAACTTGGCATGTCAGGAGAGGATATCATGTTCACCTCGAATGACACACCGGTTTACGAATACCAGAAAGCCATAGATTTGGGTGCAATTATCAATCTCGACGATATTTCGCACATCGAATACCTTGAAAAAAATATCGGATTGCCCGAGATGGTTTGCTTTCGCTACAACCCTGGATCCCTGAAAGAAGGAAATACGATCATTGGTCATCCGGAAGAAGCAAAATATGGATTTACCCGCGAGCAATTGTTCGAAGGTTACCAAATGCTTCTCGACAAAGGTGTGAAACGTTTTGGGCTTCACACAATGGTGGCTTCCAATGAGCTGGATGCAGCTTATTTCGTCGAAACTGCCGAACTTTTGTTTGACCTGATTGTGGAACTCGATAAGAGATTGGGAATTAAAATTGAATTCGCCAACCTCGGCGGTGGCATCGGAATTCCTTACCGTCCGACCGATCAGCCTGTTGATCTGTATTTTATGAGCCGCGGAATTGAAAAACTGTATCAGGAAAAAATTGTTGCCAATGGATTGGATCCGCTTAGAATCTGCTTCGAGTCGGGTCGCGCAATGACTGGGCCGTTTGGCTTTCTGGTATCAACGGTTTTGCACATCAAAAAAACATACAAACAATACGCCGGACTCGATTCGAGCATGGCCAACCTGATGCGCCCGGCAATTTA
>JAUYEQ010000522.1 GCA_030691295.1 Bacteroidota bacterium | reverse complement strand
AGTGTCAGGGTGATCATTCGGGTATCGCCTGGAAATATTGGTAGTAATAGTTGTCCCATGACCGCTAAGATAAGGATTATTACTTTACGGCAATTGTCCTGTTAGCCGTTGATAATCAAACATAGGTATTGGATGTCTGATACTTGATAAAATTAGAAAAACTAATTTCAGATTTAGTGAAAAGATATTTGATTCAATATTAGAACAATCTGGTGAGTAGTTTGCCGTTGAAAAGCATGTTCTTCGTAGGAAATTCATTGGGAAAACCCCACTCTGTATTTATTTGCACAACGAAATAATTTTCTTCCCTTTTATTCCCCTACCCCTTCCAAAATCTCTTTTGCCCGCTTCACACTTTTAACCTTTTCGAAGGTGAGTGAAAGATTGTAAAACGCTAACTATCAGGTTTTCAATATTGGACATGGTAGTGCGGTGGAATTATTATTATTATTACTGACTGACTATCTCTATCACATTTCCATTAAAATCAACCTTTGCGGTAACTGTACTTATTCTTTTTGGTCCAAACCCATTCATTCCCCTATATTTAGTAACAACAAAAATTGAGTTACCGTCATTTCTGAATTTTGTTTCAATATGTTCGTAGCTATCAGGATCGTGCATACTATCTTTGATCAATTCCGTTAACGCTCTGTGAGAACCATCATAAGTATTAAACTGCTCTTCAGCTTCTTTGTTTAACCTCTTTGTTTTTTCTTCTCTTATTCGATTTTCGTTCTCTTTATGTTCGTTCTCTTTCTTTAGTTCATTTGCGGCACGTTCCGCTTTTTCCTTAAGTTCATTTTCAATGCGTTCGTTTTTCTCCTTTAATTCATTTGCAAGATTGATACTATCTTTTACATGTTGTGGCAATTTATCAAATACTTCTTGTTTTTGCTCTTCTATTTTTTTATCATTTTCAACCCAACTATTCATGAAGAAAATAAAACCCATTAAAAAACTCACGAAAAACATAGTGTATTTTAGTGATTTTGTAAATGGCTTTTTCAATAGTCTTTCTATTATCGCCAAAGTGTCAGGTGTTAAAATAAGACCAGCAATAATACAAAGCACCCCTGCCTTTACAGATAAAGGAAATACTACAAATATTGCAAATGCCAACAGGACTACCCCTAAAACAGTTTTCAATTTTCCAGTTTTGTTCATGATTTTCATGTAATTATTTTATTCATTCAGGTTAGATTCATTCGATTTCTATTAGTTCTTCTTTTGTGAGAAGAGTAAATCAAACTCCGTCAGCTTGATTTTTTGAAATGAATACTTTGATTTTTTCAGGTGAACTTGAAAAGTAAACTTTCAGCTCGGCATCTTTCTGTTCAGTAATCACCCATACTTTTGAGCCGGATTGAAACCGTTTCTTGGTGAGAACAACAACATAGTCAGCAACTGCGCGGGTTTTTGTTATGTTTACGCAAATATCAGCATCTTTTCTGTTTTTAACAATACATACTCTTTTAGCCTGAACAGAAGTGAATAAAAGCAAAAATGCAATCAGTAAAATAAACCGTTGAATGTTCATCTTACAAACATAGCAATTCTTATTGCTCCCCCACTCCTTCCAAAATCTCTTTTGCCCGCTTTACACTTTTCACTTTTTCAAACGTGAGTGAAAGTTTGTGTTGCCTTCTTTCATGCGAAAGGATTGCCCAGAAAAATTTAATACCTTTGTTTCAAAGACAAAGTAGATCAATACTCTATGGACAATGAATTTAATAAAGAACGAATTATTAATTTTTGGATCGAAAGTTCTGAAAAGGATTTCAAAACCATGATTGATCTGTATCAAACCCAGAATAATAATTGGGCTTTGTTTATGGGGCATCTGGTGATTGAAAAACTTCTTAAAGCTGTTTATGTGAAATCCAAGGGTGAATTTCCTCCAATGATTCATGATTTGAGAAGGATTTGCGAAAAGGCCGACGTTGAACTGGATTTGTCGCAACAAATACTTTTAGACAGTATCTCTCGATTCAACATAAATGCCAGGTATGACGATTATAAACAAAGCTTTTACCAGCTTTGCACAGATAGTTTTACTACGGAATGGATTGATAAAATAAAAGATTGCAGGTTATGGATAAAAGCGATGCTTTAAGAATAAGCAAAGGATATTTGCAGCGTGTTCGGAATTCTGATTTGGGATTTTCTGAAGCATGGTTGTTTGGGTCTTTTGCCAAAGGCAATCAGCACGATAACAGTGACATTGATTTGGCAATCATATTAAACAGCAATACCAGTCATACTTTTGAAACAGAAGTGAAATTAATGGTTATTCGCAAAGGTGAAGAAACGATTATTGAACCTCATGCTTTTACGAAAGAAGAATTTGATTTTCGTATCCCAATTGTAGATCAGATCATTAAATATGGAATTAAAATAGAGATATAATTCTTCCTTTATTCCCCCACTCCCTCCAAAATCTCTTTCGCGCGCTTTACACTTTTAACTTTTTCAAACGTGAGTGAAAGTTTGTTGTTGCCCTCTTTCATGCGGCAGATTTGGGGATGGGTTTGCACGAATTGCAGCACTTTGCCAAATACTGGCGATTGGTAATAAACCGATTGTGGATTGGAAATAAAATGGCAAACCATTTTGTGGTGCTTCATGATAATTTTCTCCATTCCCAGTTCAACGGCTACCCTGCGCAAGCGAACCACTTCAATCAGTTCGATACTTTCCGGAGGCAATTTGCCAAAACGGTCGGTCAGCCCGGCTTCGAACTGCACCAAAGCCTCTTCGGTTTCGAGGTTGTCGAGTTCGCGGTAAAGCAACATGCGTTCCGAAATACTCTGAATGTAACTATCCGGAAACAGCAATTGCATATCGGTATCAATCTGGCAATCGCTGCCAAATTTCAGCTTCAGGAATGCCTGCGATGAATCGTCCTTTTCGTCCTTGAAAAGCTCTTTAAAATCGGTATGCTTCAGCTCCTGAATGGCTTCGTTCAGGATTCGGTGATAGGTTTCGAAACCAATGTCGGCAATAAACCCGCTCTGTTCGGCACCCAGCAGGTTTCCTGCACCGCGAATATCCAAATCCTGCATAGCAATGTTGAAACCGCTACCAAGCTCCGAAAACTCTTCGATGGCCCGCAAACGGCGTCGTGCTTCAGGAGTGAGTGTTGAAAGTGGCGGAGCAAGCAGGTAGCAAAACGCTTTTTTATTTGAGCGCCCAACCCGTCCACGCAACTGGTGCAAATCGCTCAGTCCGAAGTTCTCCGCATGATTGATAATAATCGTATTGGCATTCGGAATATCAAGTCCCGATTCGATAATGGTCGTGGCAATCAGCACATCAAATTCACCGTTGATAAAATCCATCATCAGCTTTTCGAGTTTTGGGCCGTCCATTTGCCCGTGACCAACCACCGTGCGAACTCCCGGTACCAATTTGCGGATCACCGTTTCAACTTCATAAATGTTCGCCACGCGGTTGTGTATAAAAAATACCTGACCTTCGCGTGCCATTTCATATTGAATCGCCTCACGGATAATTTCCTCGCTGAATCCGTGCAATTCGGTAGCAATCGGATACCGGTTGGGTGGCGGGGTTTGTATGATCGACAAATCGCGGGCGCCCATCATCGAAAATTGCAGCGTTCGCGGAATCGGCGTGGCTGTCAGTGTGAGCGTGTCCACATTCAGCTTCATTTGTTTCAGCTTTTCTTTTACCGAAACGCCAAATTTTTGCTCCTCATCCACGATCAGTAAACCCAGGTCTTTAAAGGCCACTTCCTTACTGACCAGTTTGTGCGTGCCAATCAGGATATCGACTTTCCCGGCTTTTGTATCGGCCAAAACCTGTTTCACATCAGCAGGTTTCCGCAAACGACTAATGTATTCAACCTTTGCCGGAAATTCTGCAAGCCGATCGGTAAAAGTTCTGAAATGCTGAAGCGCCAAAATGGTGGTTGGAACCAGCACCGCCACCTGTTTGCTGTCGGCCACTGCTTTAAACGCAGCACGGATGGCAATTTCGGTTTTACCGAAACCCACATCGCCGCATACCAGCCGGTCCATCGGTATCTCCTTTTCCATGTCTTCCTTCACCGAAATGGTCGATTTCATCTGGTCGGGCGTATCCTCGTAAATAAACGAAGCTTCCAGTTCGGTTTGAAGGTACGAATCGGGCGAAAAAGCAAAACCACGTTCCTGACGGCGGGCAGCATACAGCTCGATCAATTCTTTGGCGATGTCCTTAACTTTCAGCTTGGTACGGTCTTTCAGCTTTTGCCAAACGCCGCTTCCAAGCTTGCTGATGTTCGGCTCGGTTCCTTCCTTACCCTTGAATTTCGAGATTCGGTGCAGGTTGTGAATACTTACCAGCAGCACATCGTTGTCTTTGTAACTTAGCCGGATTGCCTCCTGAAGTTTACCATCCACCTCGGTTTTAACCAATCCCATAAATTTTCCGATTCCGTGATCGACATGCACCACGTAATCGCCCTGATGCAGTTTGTTCAGCTCTTTAAAAGTGATGCTGTCGCGTTCGGCTTTGCGCGTTTTAATCTCGAAGCGGTGGTAACGTTCAAAAATCTGATGATCGGTATAGCAGCATATTTTCAGGTCGCGGTCGATAAATCCTTCGTGCAGCGTAAAATTGACCGGCCTGAACTTCACATCCAGACCTTTGTCATCAAAAATCGCCTGCAAACGATCGGTTTGCTGCACATTGGAGGAAAGAATATAATTGGTGAAACCGAAGTTCTGATAGTCGATCAGGTTTTCGGCCAGCATGTCAAAGTTTTTGTTGAAAACAGGTTGACGTCCGGTTTGAAAAGTGACAGTTTTTGAATTGCTGAAAAAATGTTTCTGGCCAAATCCGGCACAGGTGAAACGCTTAATTTCTTTTGAAAATACTTTTCCTGAAAGTAGTTTGGCAAACCATTTCTTCCGCTCTTCTTCAGTTTCGGCCTTTTCGATGGTTTGGCTGAAATTGTATTCCATCTGATCGGCAATCAGTTGAACATCGTTCAGGAGAAAAATGGCATTCTCCGGAATGAAATCAAGGAAACTGATGCGTTCCTCGTCTTTCAGATCTTCCTGAATATTTGGAATGATGCTGATGCGTGTATGTGGTTCTTTCGACATTTGGTTGTCGATGTTGAAACTGCGGATCGAGTCCACCTCATCGCCGAAAAAGTCAATGCGATAAGGGTCTTCGTTCGAAAATGAATAAATATCCACAATTCCGCCTCGAATGGAGTATTGCCCGGGTTCATACACAAAGTCCATCCGTTCGAAACCATATTCGAACAATACTTCCGCCACGAATTCGAGGGATAATTTATCGCCCTTTGATACCTGAAACGTATTGGCTGCGAGCCCTTCACCCGAAATTACCTTTTCGACCAAAGCCTCCGGATAAGTCACAATCAGAAGTTGTTTTCCGTCTTTTAATTTGTTGAGCACTTCGGTACGCAGAATGATATTTTCCTGTTCAATGGTTTCGTAATGAACCGATCGTTTATAGGAAGAAGGGAAAAGCAAAACCGGAACTTCGGAAGCCAGCGTAATCAGGTCGTCGTAAAAATAGGCGGCTTCTTCCTTGTCGTTCAGGCAAATAACAAATGTTTTGGGTATTTCTTCGGAAATAAGGCAAGTGAGAATACTTCGTGAAGAGCCAACAAGTCCCTGCAGGTGAACCTTTTCACCCGGGGTATTCAGCAATACGCACAATTCGCCAAGCAAATCATGCTTTCTGAAAAGCTTCCTAAAATCCTTCCGCTCCAAAATCAAAATATAATTAGGGTGCAAATGTAGAAATTATAGATGTTGATATACTGCACAATGTTTCGTAATTTTCAAATTCTTAAGATGCCACTTTTAAACATCATTATTATGGGTAAAGATTCAGAAAAACACCACTCGAAACATGAAGGGAAAGATCCGAAACATGTTGAACCTGAAAAGAAAGATCATAAACTGATCAGTGACAAAAGGTACGAAAAAGAACTTCAAAAACTTGAATATGAGTTGGTCAAACTTCAGGAGTGGGTGAAGCTCAAAAAGTTGAAAGTGGCTGTTTTGTTTGAAGGCAGAGATGCCGCAGGAAAAGGTGGAGTGATCAAACGGATCACCGGACCACTCAATCCGCGTATTTGCCGGATAGCAGCTTTGGGCACTCCAACAGAAAAAGAAAAATCAGAATGGTATTTTCAGCGATATGCCAGGCATCTTCCATCAGCCGGCGAAATTGTTTTGTTCGACCGCAGCTGGTACAACCGCGCCGGAGTTGAGCATGTGATGGGATTTTGTACTGATGAAGAATACCAGGAATTTTTCAGAAGCTGCCCCGAATTTGAGAAGATGTTAATGCGTTCAGGAATTATACTGATCAAATACTGGTTTTCGGTATCTGATGAGGAACAGGAAATCCGATTTCAGGATAGATTAAAAGATCCGATGAAAAGATGGAAGCTAAGCCCGATGGATGTTTCATCGCGCGAAAAATGGGTAGAATACTCCAAAGCGAAAGACGAAATGTTTAAGCAAACGGATCTTGATGAATCGCCTTGGTACGTGGTTCCGTCAGACAACCAAAAGCTGGCCCGGCTGAACTGCATCAGTCACCTGTTGAGCCTTATTCCATACGAAGAAGTACCCTATGACACGATCGTTTTACCACCGCGAAAAGAACATCCGGCATACGTCAGGCCACCCATTACTGATCAAACTTTTGTTCCTGACCGGTATAGCCATAAAAATGAGGAGCTGGAGGCAACTTCAGAATGAAAAGAAGAAAGTTTAATCAATGGTAAGTTTCAAGAATGAATAAATGTCGTATTTATAATTGTTCAAATATTTTAACTCACCCCGTCGCATCTACGATGCTTTTCCCCTCTCTTGAAAAAGCTACTCTTTATACACAAGTATTGATTTAATAAAATCCATGGTGTAAAATGCGTTTCGTTAAACAGAAATTAAACAAAGTAGATTAACATTGAGCCTGGTT
>JAUYEQ010000480.1 GCA_030691295.1 Bacteroidota bacterium | reverse complement strand
CGACAGAGGCTTGTTTAATCTGGCAGGGCCGAAAGAGTACAGCACATCCAACAACGTACGCCAGCATCCGGTCGTTTCGCTCGATTACAACGGTAAGTTTTATCTCGACTCTGCCTCGCAGTCTCCATCAGGATGGATTCTCATTCTCGACGAATATGGAATTACAAAAGCATCTTACGATTTTCACGAAAAACTGAACCAGCAATTTTCTGCAGAAGGGAGCCTTTTCGAACCGGTTTTAACGCAGGTTTACGGAAATATAAGATGCACAACATCTCCTGAAAAGATTGTCCTTGGCTTTTTTGATCTGAATTCGTACCGGCAATACAGGTATTATCTGAGTTTGGGAACCGGTCCCGACAATCAGGTTATTCAACGTCGGTTAAACAGCTATCCTGAAATCCCTGACAAAGGTTATCAGATCGGAACCCGACCGTCATTTTGGGAAACCAATTATTAAATGAAGAAAAAAATAATCATATCTCTATTCCTGATAGTCGTTGCGATGACTGGAAACACTCAGGAAAAATCGGGGTTCGGCTTTTACACCGACCGCGATGTATATGTAAGCGGCGAAACTTTGTTTGCCAAAATATTTACGCCGGAAGATAATCCTGCCCGAATCGTCTATCTCGATCTGGTTAATCATTATGGTGTAAGGGTTACCGGAGTTTCGCTGGAAATTAAAAGTAATCAGGCCAACGGTTTTATTCAGTTGCCCGATTCGCTCGGTTCCGGAAACTATATGGCAAGAGCTTACCTGAAAAATACCTCCGGGAAACTTAAAATCTTACGCGAAGTCTGGATTTCGAACAGGTTCGACGGTCTGGAAAAAACAAGCCAGTTGAGACGGGTAACCGGTCTGGAAAAAAATCAGGATAAAATAACCGAACAAATTGAAATTGAATACCTTGAAACTACCTACCAAACGAATAGCAATATCGGGGCGGTTATCAAAATAGAAGAAACTCTCCTGAATGAAATCGATGGTAATTTGCTTGTTAGCCTGGCTCAAACAGAACCATCGTTCGATGCTGCCTCATTTATCTGGAGTTCTGATCAGGGCAAAGACGGAATAACCGAAAATAAAGGAATCATACTTTCAGGAACAGTAAACGATAGAAAAACCTTGGAACCTGCTGCCGGAATTACCGTTTACCTGACTATACCGGATTCGGTTCCCGGATTTCAGTATTACCAGACCCGGAAAGATGGCCGCTTTTATTTTCTGCTGGAAGATTATTTCGGAGCGGTTCAGGCAGTCGTTCAATGTTTCGGCATTACTCCAACACAACGCTTGAAAATTACCCTGGATGGACTTTTCGCAGATGCAGGCACATTACCCGAATTCAGTCAACAACCTATTCCTGAAGAATTTAAACACAATATCAGCAGGAATATTGATGTATTGACTTTCAGGAAGATTTTCAGTCAGGATAAATTTAAGTTGGAACAGGTTGCCATAAAACAAAAGGAAATATCGCCCTACTACGGAAATCCTACCCGAACGGTCGATCCGCAGTTGTTTATTGATCTTCCTGACTTTACTGAAATATCAAGAGAGCTTTTACCTGGCGTAAAATGGAGAAATTACAACAACGAGCCGACACTTCAGGTTATTAACAACAACATGCACAATTACTTTGCCGAGAATCCACTAATACTGATAGACGGAATTCCAATCAGGGATTTGAATGTAATAAAAGACATGGGAACAGCAGACATCGACCGGGTTGAAATTTGCCAGTACGAACGGTATTATGGTGATCTCCGGTTTCCGGGTGTGGTTGCAATTTACACCACCAAAACCGATTATTCACTGCTTCCCACTTCTGATCAACTCATTAGAATGGATCTTGAAACAATTCAGTTGAAGGCAATTACTTCCGAAAATGTAATTTCAGAGTCAAATATTCCTGACTTGAGACAGCTTATTTATTGGAATCCTTTGGCTGAACCAAAAAGTACGATTTTTATTAAATGTAATACTTCTGCAATTGCGGGCCAGTTTAAACTGATTGTAAGAGGCCGGTTGAAAAATGGAACGCTGATTTTTGCAGAAAAACAATTTGAAGTAAAATAATATGAACATCAGGATAATTCTTCTAATCATTCTTTTTCATGCAGCAGGTTTTGCCACCACTGTTTTCGCACAGGAGCCGCTGAACCCGAATTGGGATGCCGAAAAAATAAAAGGTACCCGCTACATTCCTTACCCCATTTACGAAGGGGTTCCTTTTCTGAACGACTCGTGGCTACCCGGAAAGATTGAATTTGCCAGTGGTGAAATTGCGGATAGTTTATACCTGAGATACAGCTCGTTTAAAGATGAAATTTTATATTACAATAAAGCCCTCACCACCCAGATTGTAATTGACAAAGCCAGTTTGAATGGTTTTTCATTTACTGAAAAGGACGGAATAAACCGGGTGTTCCGGAGATTGTATTTCGACGGTTTTATGAAAGGAGAACGCTATTTTGAAGTCCTGTCGGATGGGGAAACTGATTTGCTGGCTTACCGAAAGGTAAATCTGATCACGGTTTCACCGTATAAGGATCAACAGAATATATTGAAAAACCTTTCTTATAGCCAAAATTACCTATACTATTTTTACTCACCGGAAAAGGGATATTCTTCGGTAAGAATGAATTTGGGCGCTTTGTTGTCAAAATTCGACAAGGTTTCACAAAAAACCATTAAAAAACTTCTCCGGAAAAACCGGATTAAAATTACGGATGAATTCAGTTTTATTTACGCCTGGAAGCTTGTTGAAAAAGAGGGATTTGCATTGATATTTTAATATCTGTAAGCAGCTTTGCGCATGTCCTCCTGCGATTTGAAAGGTCTTTCAGGCTTTAGCGTTTTTGCCATGAATCGATGGATTTTAAACCTGATTTCCTGTGCCGTTTTCGTGTCGATCCGGTCGAATGAATGTCCTCCCGGAATATTCTGGAAAATTTCATGTTCAAACTTTTTTCCATCGGCTTTCAATGATTTAATCAGGTGCTCCACCTCCAGCACATTTACGTCGTCGTCATTGGTATTGGTGTGAATCAGCAATGGAGTATCTTTCATTTTATGGGTATTCCAGGCGGGTGAACGCCGACGGTATTCTGCCACATTTTGGTTTGCCGATTGACCAATGTGATAATCTGCCTCAAATAAATCTCTGTAACTTTGGTTGTAATATCCCATTCGGGCAATCAAATCGCTCACCGGAACACCTGCAAAAGCACATTGAAAATCGTTTGGGTGATCGAAAATATTCATCAAAGCAATCAGTCCGCCATGGCTCCAGCCCATAATGCCAACCCTGTTTTTATCAACAAAAGAATAGTTTTCCAATATGAAATTTCTACTTTCATAAACGTCCTCCACTTCGAGACCGCCATAATCAATGTTCTCGAAGTACGATTTCCCGTATCCTGTACTTCCGCGATATTCAGCTGCAACCACAACATATCCCTGACTGATCAGTTCCCTGATAATGTGTGCATAATAGGTTGTGAAATCGGCATGGACACCACCGTGGGGCAACACGATTAACGGGTATTTTTTGTTGAGATCGATATTTAGAGGAATAAAAACGTAAGTCCAGAATTTTAAAGGATTGCCGGCGCCCATTGCATCCGGATTTTTTTCTTTCCATTTTGCAGGGCCACAAATATAGAGTTTGTCAACAAAGGCAATATCACCGACCTTTTGGAACCACATCAGGTCGTCCATCTGTTTCGAAAGTTGGTCCAGACGGTGATCGAGTCCAGAATTGTATTGTTGCAACTTTTCAAGATCCTTCTGGAAATCCTGCAAATTCTGGGCAAATCCATTGAAAACAAAAAGGATAACGAGCATAAATGGCAATAGTTTCTTTTTCATGTCAGGTTTTGTTTTTTTTTATAACACTAAAGATATTGTATCTTTCTAAAATTCAAGCAAAAATACCTGTTTTCTGAATTCGTTTTGTTAAATTTATTGAGTCGTTTTTTAGATAAAACCCTCAAAAATAAAAAAGCAAAGCAGATGAAGAAGATCCTACTTTTTACCATTCCGGTTTTACTGGCATTTTGTCAATGTAAAACCAATCCTGAAAAAGGAATTGTTATGACTGTAAATGGACCGGTTGCTGCCGAAACAATGGGAAGTTGGCTCACACACGAGCATATTCTGGTCGATTTTATTGGCGCCGATTCGATCAGCAGTGACAGATGGAGAAAGCCGGAAGTATTTGAAAAGGCATTCCCGTACCTTCAGCAGATAAAGGATTTAGGTTGTCAGACCTTTGTAGAATGTACGCCGGCTTTTCTTGGCAGGGACCCTTTATTGCTGAAAAGCCTGTCTGATTCTACCGGATTAAATATCATTACCAACACCGGACTTTATGGTGCAAGAGATAATAAATTCATTCCCGGATATGCTTACAACGAAACTGCCGGTGAGCTCGCAAGACGATGGATTGCGGAATGGGAAGAAGGAATTGACTGCACCGGTATTAAACCCGGATTCATAAAAATTGGTGTTGACAACGGCAATTTATCCGAAATGCACAAAAAGCTTATTACAGCAGCCGCCATTACACATTTACAAACCGGACTTGTAATCGCATCGCATACCGGACCGGCTATCCCCGCATTCGAACAAATTGAGATACTAAAACAGGAGGGAGTATCGCCCGAAGCGTTTATCTGGGTTCATGCCCAGTCGGAAAAAGATCTGGAGAACCACCTAAACGCAGCAAAGTTGGGTGCATGGATTAGCCTTGATGGCTTGGGAGAAAATAACCTTCAGGACTATTTATCGATGATTAATAACCTGAAAGATAATAATTTGCTAAACCGAATTTTGTTATCGCATGATGCAGGTTGGTACGATCCGGGCAAAGAAAACGGCGGTGAATACCGGGGCTATGCCACACTTTTTGAAAAGCTTGTTCCTTTGTTGCGGAGTGAAAACTATTCTGAAAAGGAAATTAACCAGCTTTTGGTGATAAATCCGGCACAGGCTTTTACCATTAAAATACGCAAAGCCAATCAGAAATAACAACTCCAACTTATGAAAGAAGAGTTTTTGCAGTTTATCTGGAAACACGGGTTGTATCTGAAGGACGACCTAAAAACCACTGATGGGAAACCTGTCGAAATCATTTCGTCGGGACGACCAAATACCGATTCAGGGCCCGATTTCTTCAATGCCAAAATCAGGATTGGTGAAACCATTTGGGCAGGAAATATCGAAGTCCACCAGAAATCGTCGCATTGGTACAACCACAAACATGATATTGATGGAGCTTACGACAATGTTATTCTGCACGTGGTCGAACTGCACGACAAACCCGTTCAGGTAAAAAACCACGAACTGCCAACACTCGAAATCCGTTATCCGGTCGAAATTTTGGAGAACTACGAACAACTCCTGAAATCGGAACGCTGGATTGC
>JAUYEQ010000521.1 GCA_030691295.1 Bacteroidota bacterium | reverse complement strand
AAAATTTAGACATCTATCATGGATTAAGCCACGAATTGCCTGCAGGTATTGAAAAAACCGGGATCAAATCAGTGGTTACCATACACGACCTGATTTACATTCGTTATCCAGACTTATTTAGGAAAATTGACCGGAATATTTATGATCTGAAATTCAGACATGCTTGTCAGGCTGCCGATCGGATTCATGCCATTTCGGAACAAACCAAATGCGATCTGATTAAGTTCTTTTCGGTTCCTGAAGAAAAAATTGAGGTAATCTATCAGGCGGTCAATCCTTTGTTTTTTGAGGTTTGTACCGAAGAACAGAAGCTTGCCATCCGCAAAAAGTACCAGCTTCCGGAGGAATTTATCTTAACTGTCGGAACCATTGAACCACGCAAAAACCTAATGAATTTACTCAAAGGAATGGTTTCTGAAAAAATAAATATTCCGCTTGTTGTGGTCGGAAAATCAACTGGCTATCAGCAAAGAGCCCAATCATTTATTGAGGAAAACCGGCTACAGTTAAATTTTTTACACGGAATCAATGATGCTGAACTGGCAGTTTTATACCAATCTGCGACAGCAATGGTCTATCCGTCATTATTCGAGGGATTTGGTCTGCCGGTTGCAGAAGCACAGGCGTCTGGCTGTCCGGTGATTGCTTCGAATACAAGCAGTTTGCCTGAAGTTGGCGGAGATGCTGCCATATACATCAACCCTGAAGAACCTGAAGAAATCGGCAAGGCAATTGTATCTTTGCTTGCAGGTCAAAATTACAGGGAAACAATCGTGGCGAAAGGCAGAATCAACGCGCAACGGTTTACTCCGGAGAAATATGCCATTCAATTGAGACAATTATATAAATCTATGATTCATGCATGAAGATTTAAAAGCAGCGCTCGAAGTGCTGCAAAATGGCGGGGTAATTTTATATCCGACCGACACGATTTGGGGAATTGGCTGCGATGCTTGCAACGAAGAAGCCGTGAAACGAATTTATGCGATCAAAAACCGCATCGACTCGAAAAGCATGCTTGTTCTTTTGGAGAATGCGGCTTTACTGGATCGATATATTGATGAAGTTCCTGAAATCGCTTTCGACCTGATTGAAGTAACCGACAAACCACTTACAATTATTTACGATGGAGCAAAAAATCTGGCCCGGAACCTGATTGCCGATGATGGAAGCATTGGAATCAGAATCACAACCGAAGCCTTCAGCAGCGACCTGATACGTCGGTTTAAACGTCCGGTTGTCTCCACTTCGGCGAATATCAGCGACAAACCATCCCCTGCCCGTTTTGCCGAAATCGATCAGGAAATCATTGATTCTGTTGATTATGTAGTGAAATACCGACAGGAAGATACACACAAAGCTGTTCCGTCGGGCATCATAAAACTCGGACGAGGCGGTGGAATAAAAATAATAAGACCTTGAAAAAAGTGGTCAGTATTCAGTCTCAGTATGAAGATGCTGAGTTAACTTTAAACAAAAATAACTTTAAACTCTCAAATGTTCCAACCAAATAAAAAATCAACTTTTCAGGCAGCGAATTTGAAGGAAATAGCCTTGAAAGTCACTGTCCCTTCTGAATTACTGCAATTCCTGATAGAGAAATTTCCGGAGAAAAGCCGGACAGCCATCAAATCGCTTTTGGCTCACAAACAGATAACCGTTGACGATATGGTTACAACCAAATTCGACCACCCTCTGAAGCGGGGTCAAATGGTATTTCTCAACAAAAAAAGGTCGGACGAAAAACCCCGGTTCAGAGGATTACGAATTGTACACGAGGATGCTGATGTAATTGTAATCGATAAAGCAAGTGGCATGTTATCAATGGCTTCGGAAACGGAAAAGCAGAAAACGGCTTACAGCATATTGAGTGAATATGTCAAAAGGTTCAATCCCAGGAACCTGATTTTCATTGTTCACCGGCTCGATCGCGATACTTCCGGGCTGATGATGTTTGCAAAAAGCAAACGCATTCAGGAAATATTGCAAACGGATTGGAACAATGCCATTATTGAAAGATCTTATATTGCGGTGGTGGAGGGTTGTGTTGAAACTCCGGAAGGAAAGGTCACTTCGTGGTTAAGGGAAAACAAAGCAATGGTGATGTATTCGAGCCAGACTCCGGATGACGGTCAAAAGGCAATTACCCATTACAAAGTACTGAAATCGAACAAACTCTTTTCGATGCTGGATGTGAAGCTTGAGACCGGACGAAAAAATCAAATCAGGGTTCACATGAAAGACATTGGGTTTCCGGTTACCGGCGACAAAAAATACGGAGGCAAATTGAATCCGATTGGCCAGATGGGACTTCATGCGCGGGTTTTGGCTTTTAAACATCCGGTTACCGGCAAAGCGCTTCGGTTCGAAACACCTATCCCCGGCAAGTTTTTAAAATTATTCAAGATGTCAAATTAAAGATTCTGGTATAGTCCGGGCGCGACTTTAAGTCGCACTCGGACTTGACAAACTCCAATAGTAAAGCGTTCGAAAGACAATTTCGGACGCTTTTTTTATGCGGAATTTTATTTTACTTGAATGATTGGGTGATGCGATTTTCAATCGCATTTTCTTCAATATTCCGAACATCAGACATCCAATACCTATGTTTGATTATCAACGGCTAACAGGACAATTGCCGTAAAGTAATAATCCTTATCTTAGCGGTCATGGGACAACTATTACTACCAATATTTCCAGGCGATACCCGAATGATCACCCTGACACT
>JAUYEQ010000464.1 GCA_030691295.1 Bacteroidota bacterium | reverse complement strand
CAGCCGTTTGGCTCCGACTTATTTTACCTACGATGTGTTTAATCATATCAATGATTCCCGTTTCTGGAAAGTATTCAGGACAAAACATAGGGTAAATGCCGGAGGTGTTTCTGGAGGTATTACCTATACCCCGGGAGTAGATCTGGGTATTCTGTATATAATCAACTCAAAGGGCGATAATCGTTTCGCCAAAACAATTAATAATAATGATCCAGGTATTTTATACAGTAAGACAAATAAGACGATCCCTCATGTATATGTAGCGTATGCTGCCGACGGCGTTGGACTCTTGAAAAATCCAAGGTTCCCTTCATTGTCTAAACATTTTGAATCCGCCAGAACAGCTATCAATGACAACAGAGGTATGCGCGATGAAATTTTAGCGCGTTCTGCCGAGACCTATTTAATGGCTGCTGAAGCAAAAATCCGGTTAGCATCTTCAGGATCTGGCGCTTATTCCGATGCTTTGCCATACCTCAATGCAGTTCGTAACCGGGCTGCTTATAAAGAAGGTGAAGACCGCTCGTACTATACTGATGGCGCTGCGTCGTATCCTACTTCTACATTTGTTCAGCCACTGAAAGACAATTCTTTTATGACAGAAAATTCATATTATGAATCCAATAACATTCCGGTAGCAACAACTGCTACAAATTTAACCATTGCAAGCGCTTCGGCCTTACCAGCAGAAGATGAAGCAGTAATTACCAAATTGGGTTTAGCAAGCCAATATGACAAAATGTTATGCCTGATATTGAACGAACGTACCAGAGAACTTTGTGGTGAATGGCTACGATGGGAAGATCTAAGCCGGACTAAAACACTGGTAACAAGAACCAAAGCTTATAATCCCGAAGCAGCTCCAAATATTAAGGATTTCCACAATTTACGACCAATTCCACAAACATTTCTGGATGGAATCTATAAAGAAGGACGTCCTCTGACTTCTGAAGAAAAATCAGCCATGCAAAATCCTGGTTATTAATCTTCGGTCAATACGAAACTGATATGGAGGCGCAATGTGCCTCCATATTTTTTTGTAATTTCATTCTTCAGAAAATCAAACTTTGGACCTCAGAGAGGTCACATATTTATAGAAATGGTGATGAGAAAGTTGTTCGACCCCCTCGGGGGTCGAATATTCACTCAAAGGTTTCCTTTTCTATAAATATCTTATCCCTCTGGGATATTGTTCTGTTTATTAACCAGATAAAAACCTAATAACGATGATCAAAAATATTCTTTCAGTTCTGATGCTGAGTCCGGTTTTAGCATTTTCGCAAACCCAGCCGGCGAAACAACAAAACGACGCGAACGCACCCCTGCATTTGCTGCAACCCGACTACGATACTCCTTATATTATTCCAACTTCTTCAGAAATAACAAAAGTACTCGACCGGGTTTACAACTACCTTGAAGCTACAACCCCAACCCAATTAACCGATGCTTCAGGAACTGTATTATCTGACTTTACCAAAGTAAACGCGCAAACGAAATTCAAGCAAGGCGATTTCCGCCTGATAAGCTACGAGTGGGGTGTTACCTATGCCGGAATGTTGCTCGCTTCGCAAGCTACCGGCGATCAGAAATATGTCGATTACACGTTCAAACGGATGAAGTTTTTGGCCGATATCCGCCCTCATTTTCTTAAACTGGAACAGAATAGTCCTGATGCGCATCATGCTATGTTTTCTGTTGTTCGTCCGCATGCACTCGACGATGCCGGGGCCATGTGTGCCGCGATGATCAAGGCGGAACAAGCCAATATCGGCGCTGACCTGAATCCGATGATCGACAATTTTATCGACTACATCAGCAATAAGCAACAGCGTTTCGACGACGGAACCCTGGCCCGCAACCGGCCGCTTCCCAATTCACTTTGGCTCGATGACCTGTTTATGAGTGTTCCGGCATTGGCGCAAATGGGAAAATACACCGGCCAAACGAAATATTACGACGATGCCATCAACCAGGTACTGCAATTCTCAAAACGCATGTTCAATTACGACAAAGGGTTATTCATGCACGGCTGGATTCAGGAAATGCCTGAACACCCGCAGTTTCATTGGGCTCGTGCCAATGGTTGGGCGGTAATGACCATGGTTGAACTGCTTGACGTTTTGCCCGTCGATTATGCCGGTCGCGATCAGGTGCTCGATTTGCTGAAACGCCACATTCGCGGTTTGGCCAATTACCAGTCGCCAAAAGGTTTCTGGCACCAGTTGATCGACAAAAACGACTCTTATCTCGAAACTTCGGCAACTGCCATTTATGTTTATTCAATTGCAAAGGCAATTAACCGTGGTTACATCGACGACCAGGTTTATGGCCCGATGGTTTGCCTGGCCTGGAATGCGGTAACTACACAAGTGAACGAAAAGGGACAGGTTGAAGGCACTTGTGTGGGTACCGGAATGGGATTCGATCCTGCTTTCTATTATTACAGGCCAATCAACGTTTTTGCTGCACACGGCTATGGCCCGGTATTATTAGCCGGAGCTGAAATGATTGAAATGCTGAAAAATCATTTTCCAAAGATGAACGACAGCGCCATACAGTTTTATTCAAAAGAAGTAAAAACGGACGGAGCTATCTTTGATGCGAAGTAAAATATGAAAACCTCAATTTTTATTATCCTGATTATTGCTGGTATTTGCATGATCGGAAATTCCCCGGTTCAGGCACAAATTGGCCACCGATTCCCTTCTGAACGAAAAGTAGTGAAAGATCCGGTGACCGGTACCCAATTAACTTTCCTGACCAGTAATCCTGCAGGCGACAGCAAAATCTATCAAACCCACAATCAATGGACTTCCGATAGCGAATGGCTCATCTTCCGGTCCGATCGGGTGAAAGATGAGGCGATGGCCGTCAACGAAAAATCGGGTGAGATCGTTCAGGTTACAGAAGGCGGATACACTGGAATGCTGAACGTGGCCCGGAAATCCATGAAACTGTATTTTATGCGGAAACCTCAGACTGAAAATGAATCAAAGCAACTTGATATCGTTGAGGTTGATCTGGCCAAATTGTTTGCCGACAGTAAATCTGGTGAACTCAAGTCTGAATCTGTCTATCAGCGAATCTGTGGCTCTACACCTCCTGAATGGGAAGCTGGTGGTGATATGGCGCTCGATGGTGATGAGCAATGGGTTTGGTTCCGGGTAGGAAAAACAGAAGCAATGAAACATCTTCCGGCGGGAACAAAAATCGAAGAAGCTTTCGGCCCGCGAAAAATGGGCGCTGGGCCGGCCGGTATCGCAGGAATGAATATCCGGACAGGCGAAATGAAATATGTCGTGTCAGTTCCATTTCAGGTAGGGCATATCCAAACCAATCCGTGGGTTCCGGGGCAGATTATTTTCTGCTGGGAAACCGGTGGCAAATCGCTTCAACGAACCTGGATAGTAAACTCAGATGGCACCGGTTTGCGCCCGCTTTATCCCGAATCTACTTATGAGTGGATTACTCATGAAGCGGTAATTAGTCCCGACGAAGTGGCTTTTGCGATCATGGGTCACCGTAAAATTCAGAATACTTCCACCGAAAATAAACCGGGAACCGATGTGAAAGGTGCGAATCCGGGTCAGGAACCGGAGTGGGGGCCAAGCGGCACGCGCGAAAAGCCTACCGGATTGGGAATCGTCAATATCAACACGCGCGAAATGAGCATTGCCGGACAAATTCCGTTTGGTAGCGGCTTCTGGCATGTGAACGGTTCGGCTGACAAGCGTTTTGTGGCTGGCGACGATTTTGCCCGAAACCTGTATTTGATCGACCGGAAAACCCATGAAATGATTTTGCTGACAACTGGCCATAAAACCACAGCTGCCGATCATCCTCATCCAACGTTTAGTCCTGACGGAACCAGGATCGAGATTCAATCGGCCATGCTTTCCGAAGACAATAAAAGTATGAATATCTGCATTGTTCCTGTGCCCGAAGATTGGTTGAAAAGTAAATAAGGGCTGCTGAAAAACTATAAGAAGATTGAAAGACCTCAGAGAGGTCATATATTTATAGAAAATGATGATTGGAAAGTTGTACAACCCCGGCTGGGGTTGAATATCTGCTTGTATGATTCATTTTCTATAAACATTTTATCCCTCTGGGATATTTATGATTGACTGAAAATTTCGAGTGCACGCTTATTTGAATGTTCCTTGTAAAATGCTTGCACTTTGTTCTTGTGAATTATCTTTATACTATTCATTATCAGTTTATAATAAATTTTTCAGTAGCCCATAAATAGTCGGATAAGTTTGGATGCAAAATGGTTTTACACCACCGATGACGTCGTTCCGCTTCGCCTCATGTAATTTCTGTGGAAACATTCAGCCTGGCTGCATAAATCGCAGGTGTATTCCCTGAATTTAACTTCTTTTCCAAGTCCAATCATTCCACTGACCGATTTAATCGGATACATCAGTGCCGAGTCGGTAAGGCTGATTCCGCAGCAATTGGGCGGAAAAAAAGAAAACAGTTTGTGCTGATCGCCCACGCTCCATTTACAATAACCCGGACTGTAACGATTGGTAACTGAGAGATCTTCTGAATTTGCAATTCGGGAGATCTCTTTTTGCAACTGATCGGTGGCAGTTTCGACAATCATTGAGCCCAAAACATCGAAAACATAGCCCAATACTGGATTTTCACCAGTTAATAATTCCTTTGAACGGCCGCTGATTCTTTCACCGGCTGTACAAACGAACAAGGCAACCGAAGTGGCATTCCTCAATTCTTTGGCGACGGTTTTACCTATTCCAAATTCAATTCCATCCACCGAAATACAACTATTGCCGGCGATAAACTCACTGTTTTGCTGAAAACAAAAAGCTCCGCGGATATCACACAGCGATTCGGTCTCCTGAATTGCTTCGGCAACATACTGGTCGAATGGTTCAGGAAGAACACCATCCGGGAAACCGAGCATGGCCGACAGATAATTCAGGTCTAAAGTGAGTTCGCTAAAAGAATATGAAACGGTATGGATCATGATGTGCAAAGGTTTTCGAATAGTTTCTGATGATTTTGTTCTCCGGAAAAATTTCCGATCACAATAAATTCGGTCGGGGCTGCAAATGTCTCCACTTCCTGAAGGGTAAACTGGTCAAAACTTCCCTGCAAAAATACTTTCGCTCCTGAAGTCATGTTGATGTAACCTTTGCTGCGGATACAACCTGAATGAACAGCCTTCAGAAATTCATCGAGCTTTTCCGGCGAAATTGTGCGATTGCTTTTAATAACCACCGATTCAATGTCT
>JAUYEQ010000456.1 GCA_030691295.1 Bacteroidota bacterium | reverse complement strand
CTGCGAAATGGTCACAATGTTATTATTAAGAATGTCATCATAGTAATTATGGGAAGAATACTTTGAGGGATCCAATTGACCGGAGGTAAGTCCCCTGTACTGAAGCGCCTCATTATACAATTGAATGTATTCCGGCCCGTTAGCTATGTCAACTATATTGGCGGCTTTTTTTATGCCGACATAAGAATTAAATGAAATAGTAGGTTTGGAATCAGTACCTCTTTTAGTTGTAATTAAAATTACGCCACCAGCGGCGCGAACACCATAAATTGCAGCGGAGGATGCATCCTTCAAAACTGTCACATTTTCTATATCGCCGGGTGCCAAAAAAGAGATATTTGGTACAATTACTTCATCTACCACATATAAGGGGCCTGAACCATCTGTAACAGTACCCAAACCTCTAAGCCGAACCTGAGGACTGCTGCCCGGAGTTCCATTGTTGGTTATTTGAAGCCCTGCTACTTTTCCCTGCAATGCCTGAGTAACGTTTTGCACTGTTTGATTGTTAATTTTGCTGGCTTCTACAGACACAACCGATCCAACCAAATCTTTTTTTCTGGAAGAACCATAACCAATTGCCACAACTTCTTCAATTCCAATGGTTTCTTCAGCTAGTGTAACATTAATAACGGACTGGTTTCCTACTATAATTTCCTGTCCTTTCATGCCAACGAACGAAAATTGCAGTGTTGCATTTTCAGGAATATTGGAAAGCGAGAAATTTCCATTCCCATCAGAAATTGTTCCGTTGGTGGTGCCTTTAATGACAATAGAAACGCCTGGCAACGAAGCACCCGAAGAGTCAGTAACTTTACCGGAAACAGATTTTTGCTGTTGCATGGTTGATCCGATTGGATTGGGTTTAGCCCCGTTCCGTTCGATCAGGATGAGTTTATTTTCCAACTCTTTGAATGAATACGGCAAGCCTTCGAAGGCAGCTTCCAGAATCTTTCCAACTGTTTTTTCTTCGGCATCGACCGAAATACGCTGGTTTACATCCACTTCGTCGTTGTTGTAGAAGAAACGGTAATTGCTGCTTTTCTCGATTTGAAGAAACAGCTCCTGCAAAGTCGAATTTTTCAACTTTACACTCATGGTGGTGGTTTGCGAGTAAACCGACGCACTCATTTGCAGGGTTAAAACCAGAATGAAAAATGAGGTTAGTTTCATAATTCGTAAACATTTTTTTAGACTTCCATCCTTAAAGAAGGATAGATCAATTCGATTTAATTTCATAAATTTGAACGTTTTAAAAAAGTTAAACTTCGGTTTAATGATTACTCAAGGGAGGTGTTGGTAGCACTTCCCTTTTTCATTTCAATAAGAGATCATACACATTTCATTTTAGTTATTTTGAGATTTAATAATGATTTTATTGTCTTGCACCCGACAGATGACAAACCGGGAATTGTCGAAGTACGAAATTGCTTCCAGAATACTTTCACGCTGCAGAACCCCGGTAAACCTCCTGTCTTTTACCTGTTCATCGGCAAAAACAATGTCAACGTCAAACCAGCGTTCCAGCTTTGGCACTAACTCAGCCAACGATTCGTTGCGGAAAACAAAACGGCCATCTTTCCACTCCGTATCCGGCGCTGTATCAGTGAGTTCCTGAATCCTCATTTTCTTACTTTCTTTGTCAAACACCAGTTTCTGATCGGGTTTTATTAAGGTCTGCTGATCTTTGCTTGAAATCTTTACACTACCTTCAACCAGGGTGGTCGAAACTGTATTTTCTTCCGCGTAGGCTTTCACATTAAATTCGGTACCCAACACTTCAATCTCAATATCCGTGGTTTTTACCCGAAAAGGACTGCTTTTATCCTTCGAAACCGAAAAAAATGCTTCCCCTTCAAGAGAGACATTCCTGCCATTTTTAAAGTCGGAACTGAAGGTTAATTTGCTGCCTGAATTCAGCCATACTCGGGAGCTATCGGGTAAAACAATGCTCGATTTATCACCAAAAGCGCATGCGATCGTTGTCATCGAATGGTCAGCCGGGGTGTTTCGGGTTCCGATGTAATAGCTGAACGGAAGCGCCAAAATCAGAAGAGCAATAGCTGCATATTTAAGGTACGGCATGAAGTTGATCCGTAGTTTCTGTTGATGTTTTGATTTGCTGATGTGTTCCCTGAACTTCAGGATGGCTTCTTCCAAATGATAATTGTCGGCATTACTTTGAATTCCTGAACTCAGCCAGATTTCCTTCAGATCGGCAAACAGCTTTTTGTTATCATCCGAATGGCCTAGCCAGTCAGCAATTATCTTCTTTTGGTTAACATCAGCTTCTCCCGAAAGCAGACGGATAATCAGAATATTTATATCGGTTGGATTTTCCATTTTTATGTGTTTTCAAAGTATAGATGCACAAAATGCAAAAACCCTGTATCGGAAATGGAGAAAAATGGGAAATTTATTTCAGCAACAAAAAAAGCAAGAAGGATGGCAGGTAGTCTTTTAAATTTTGTCGCAACCGGAGCGTGGCTTTTGACAGGTGCATTTCTATTGTTTTTACCGACAAACCCATAATTTCAGCCACTTCCCTGGTCTTTTTACCTTCAAACCGTTTTAGCCTGAATGCCTTTTGCTGTTGTTCGGGCAACATGCTGACAGCTTCTTCAATTTTCTCATTGATGTTTTCCATCGTCAGGCTTTGCTCCTCAATCTCTTCCGAAGCAACAGCAAATCCGATGTTTTCGGAAGATGTTTCCAGAAAGTAATCATCAAGAACTTCTTCTTTTTTTAGCTTTCGCAAATAGTTGAGTGAATTGTTGCAAACTGCCTGAAAAAGGTAGGCTTTTACCGAAGTATTTATTTTGATTGTTTCCCTGGTTTCCCAAATTCGCATAAATGTATCAGAAACGATTTCCTCAGCTATATCCTTGCGTCCAACATACCTTCTGGAGTAGGCGCAAAGGCTCACATAATATTCCCTGAACAGGAAAATATAGGTTTCTTCATCACCGATGATTAAACCCCTGATACTGTTGGATGGCAAATTTTTCACAATCATTTGCCGTAAAAGTATTAATTATTTCAAAAGAAGCTGAACCATCCAAACCATGAATATCTGCTTGTAATAAGGTTTCAGCGATTCGCGAAGTTTGCGCAAGGCAATGCCCACATGGTTTTCAACGGTTTTGGGAGTAATTCCCAGTTGTTCGGCGATGTCTTTGTGCGAAAGGTTTTCCTCCCAGGCCAGTTGATAAATCTGCCGGCTTTTCTCCGGAAGTTTACCTATTGCAGCATCAATTAATTCACGCAGTTCGTTGTTTTCCATAAATTGCTGGGCGCTTGAACCATCAGGTATCATCGATTCACCGGCTTCAAGCGTGGTAAATAGTATCTTATTCTCTTTTCTGTAATGACTGATGGCTTTGTTTTTGGCCGAAGCAAAAAGGAAGGATTTAAAAGTTGCTCTAATAATCAGCTCTTCCCGCTTTTCCCAGATATGGGCGAAAATTTCGAGGGCAATTTCTTCGGAAAGTTCCTTTGAATGCAAATAAATCAGAAGAAAATTACACAAATCCGGGAAATGATTGTCGAACAAAAAACGATAAGCCGCAATGCTCCCATCCGACATCTGCAACAAGGCTTCCGTATCGTTTTTAAATTTTTGCTTCGACATACCTGACGTTTAAAATCCGACGAATATCCAATCTGTTTTTATTGGGAAAATATAAAACTAATTTTTCACCAACTCCCCGGCCAGCTCCTTCAAATTTTTTCCTGAAAAATTTCCTGAAGTCATCAATAACAAATTTGTGTTTTGCCAGTTTTGGGTTTTCAGAAAAGCAAAAAGCTCATCCGAATCGGTCAAAACCATCAACCCTGACGAATCGAAAGCTTCGGCTACCTGTTGTTCTGTTATGGGTTCCAGTTTTTTGTGCTCGATGGTGTGCGGATTAAAATACACAATGGCCAGATCGGCCGCATCCATGCTGTTTTTATACTGCGGAAGGAATTCCTTTTTCAGCGAACTGAAAGTGTGTAATTCCAAACATGCCACCAGTTTTCGATCCGGAAATTGTGTTTTAACCGCTTCAGTTGTTGCTTTCAACTTTGATGGCGAATGGGCAAAATCGTTGAAAACCACGCAATTTTCGGTTTCAGCCAACACCTCCAAACGGCGGGCGGCTCCTTTAAATTCGGCAATGGCAGTATAAAATTGCTGATCGGTCAAACCCAATTGGCGGCAAACCAGTTGTGCACCGGAAATATTTTGAAGATTATGGTCTCCAAAAATCTGTAATTTTATTTTCTGATTACCAACGACCAAATAAGTTATTCCGTTTTCGATCACCGATTCGTGCGAGTTGTAAGGCAATTTATGAACATCGGTGCGAGTTTTCGCGGCTACATGTTTCAGGTTTTCATCGTTCCCGAAATAGATCAGCGAACCGTTTGGCTGAATCAGGTCGGCAAAAATTTGGAACTGTTCCACGTAAAACGGGAAGGTTGGGAAAACATTTATGTGGTCCCAGGCAATTCCGCTCAACAATGCGAGATTCGGAAAATACAGGTGAAATTTTGGACGGCGGTCAATGGGTGACGACAAATATTCATCGCCTTCAAATACTGCTATTTTTGCCTCTTCGGTTAGCGAGACCATTGTATCAAAACCTTCCAGTTGCGCGCCAACCATGTAATCGAAAGCAATTTGGTTGTACCGTAAAACGTGCATAATCATGGAGGTAATCGTAGTTTTGCCGTGGCTTCCGCCAATCACTACGCGCGTTTTATTTTTGGTTTGTTCGTACAGATATTCAGGATATGAAAAGATTTTCAAGCCCAGTTCCTGAGCGCGCAGCAACTCTGGATTGTCTTGTCGGGCATGCATTCCGAGGATTACAGCATCCAATTCTGGAGTAATATTTTCGGGAAACCAACCTTCGTGTTCGGGCAATAATCCGTGGGTTTTCAGTCGGGTTTTCGACGGCTCAAAAATCTCATCGTCGGAACCGGTTACCTGATATCCTTTTTTATGCAGGGCAATGGCAAGGTTGTGCATCGCACTTCCACCAACGGCTATAAAACGTACTCTCATTTTCTGGAATTTTAAAGGCAGAAAAATAGGTAAAAAAACCGGTTTCTTTTTTTTACAATTTAACCAAGTTTTTTGTTAATTCAATTTTGTAGGGTCCCAGTCACCCCGAATTCATTTCGGAATCCCATCATAAAAGGGATGCCGAAACAAGCCTTCGACGTGAGACTTCGGCGTGAGCTCAGTCGAACGTTCGGCATGACGCTGCGTCAAACAGATCATTAACAAAACATTTGTCGTCCGATGGGGGATAATTACTCTTTAAATTTTAAAAACCAGGCTTATTCCGATTTTCGGGATAATTTGGGTTCTGGCACCCTTTGTTACAATTTCAGCCTGATCAACTAAATGCTCAAAGAGAAAGTAGGATGCACCCAATTCAGGCTGAATAAATATTTTAGGTGTAAGTGGAAACTTCCGCACAAAGAATAAATCGAGGTACCCGGCGGTTGATTTCTCGTGGATACTTTGCTTAACTTGAAATGAAATACCTGTATTGAGCGACCATAATTTTTTACGAATTTTACGATCAGGCTTTCCAAAATAAATAGAGTGGATTAAAGCTAACTCGTACAATCTTCCATTTTCATCGTTCTTGAAATCAGACCCAAAGCTTACACCTAACCGGGTGCTGGGCATGTAGTGCAACCCAATTCCGGCATGGTAAATTCCCGGTACCGAAGCACCAACGACAACATCAATGTCATTATTATATGGCTGTGCGTTTGTGAAACCTACCAAGAATAGTAATGCTGCCAAGAGGGTGATCTTTAAATACATTTTATGTCTATACATGGATGATTGAACGCCAAATGTATTCCAAAATTGTTGAAACACCTAAAAATTACTGATCTTCGCAATTTAATTTCAATTGAAACATGGCAAAAAGTAAATTCCGCATACTATTTTTTGGCCTGGCAGCGCTCCCAATCTGGCTGGCATTGGCAACTTATGGCTTGACTGAACTTTTTTCACGGCATCCCGGAGTTACCGAAACCGTTTATTCACAAACGTTCTATCCGATAGTTGCGTTTCTTTTGTCGTTTGTAAACAAATGGGTTAGGTTTTCGTTGGACGATGCATTTTACGGATTGCTTGCACTTTTTCTGGTGGTACTTGTCATATTAGTCATTTTCAGGAAAATACAATTTGGCCGTTTTATCCTGATGGTTATACAAACTTTGGCAATCTGCTACGTACTTTTTTACTGGTTTTGGGGTTTTAATTATTACCGGACAGGAATCAATGAGCGACTTTCAATAACCAAATCAAAACCTGACACCGTTCAGTTTGTCAGGGTTTTAGAAAACCTGATTGCCCAAACAAACGCTTCATATTGCACCTTCGAAAATGTAAGTTTTTCAACCATTGATTCGCTGGTTGAAGCTTCTTACAAAAAGAACGCTTCTTTCCTGAAGGTGAAATATCCGCAAGGGAAACGTGTTTCCAAACCAATCACTTTAAGCAATTTCTTTGCAAAAGCTTCGATTGCCGGTTACTACGGACCGTTTTTCAGCGAAGTACACCTGAACGACAGTCTACTGATGATTGAATATCCGCAGGTGCTGGCGCACGAATTTGCCCACCAATTTGGGATTACCAGTGAAGCCGAAGCGAATTTCTACGCCTGGATGGTTTGTGCGCAAAGTGATTCGAAGCATCTTCAATACTCGGCCAATATCAGTATGGAGAATTATTTTTTGTCACAGTCGAAACACCTGCATAATTTTCCCGATCTGGTTCGTCAAATCGACAAACCTGTAATTGACGACATCCGGAAAGTGCAGAAACACTGGGCAAGCATGAGAAATGAAAAAATCGACAAGGCCGCAGGAAAAGTGAATGATGTGTATCTGAAAACCAACAAAATTGAAAAGGGAATCGAAGATTATTTTGGGGTTGTTCAGTTCGTGATGGATTTTGAAACCGACTCGGTGGCGCAGAGGATAGCAGGAATTAAACCATGAGCAAATCATTAAGCAGAGTTATCTCAAAAATTATCCGGGTTGCAAAATTTTAATTCTGGTTAGAATTTATAAACCAATCGAGGTATTTTTCAATCTGCGTTCCAAGATAATAGGGTAAGTTCAGTAATTGGAAAACCTTTCCTGATGAAGTTTTAGCTTCTGTAATACTTAATTCTCCTGAATAGAAACGAATTGAAAATGCGTGAGGAGCTTCATCCATGTATTGATGCAACGATCTGAGTGTACCCTCTTTTCCTGATTTTACTTCAATCGGAATCAGTTTGCCTTCAAAAGGGAAAATATAATCCACTTCTGCGTTGGATGTTTTTTTCTCCCGCACCCAAAAATGAAGCGCACTCAAGGCCAGATTTTGCATCGAAAGCAATTCCTGCCCGACAAGGTGTTCAATGATTGTTCCCTGATAAACGGAATGTAAGTCAATTGTCCCTAAAAGCTCCTTTTGAATACCCACCAAATAATTAATCAGACCAGTGTCAAGTACCTGCAATCTGGGCGACTTCTTGATGTCGGGCATTAATGGCAAAGTTGCCGATGTGCAAGGAAATATCAATTGAAGCAAAAGCGCCTTTTCCAAAATACGAAGTGCCTCGCTCATATCGCGCGACCGATAAGTTGAATTTCCAAAACCTTCAAACTTGATGCGTTTCCCCGCTGCCAAAAATGAAGAAGAAATAGCATGACGGATGTGCTGAATTTGGGATTCAGAGGATGCATATTTCTCCACATCGTCAAGATAAGAAGCAATCAATGAATCATATATGGGCGAGAGCGCTTTTAGATCCTTATTCTGAGAATAACTGTTCACAATCTCGGGCATCCCGCCAATAAGCGCATAGGTGTGAAATAACTGCAACAGTTTTGTGTGGGCAAATTTTGCAACAGGAACCTTTTCAAGTTGCGTCAATGCAGTCTTTTCGCCCATCGCATCCAGAAATTCAGCAAATGAAACCGGTCGTATAACTTTGTATTCCACCCGACCTACCGGGAAGCTGATGTTTTTGTCGAATAGCGTTTCCAGCATGCTTCCGGCGGCAATCACAGGCAAGTCAGGTTCTTGCTCAAAAAAGTATCTCAAAATATTTAAAGCTGCAGGCACTTCCTGAATTTCATCAACAAAAATCAAGGTTTGTTTCTTTTGTTCCATCGAACAATTTTTGATAAAAAACAAAGCCTGAACCAGAGCTTCGACAGAGGTAAATTGTTCAAATGGCTGCCGGTCATCCGGCAATTCCAGATTTAGGTATATATATTGCTCAAACCGACTGGCAAATTGTTCCACCAAGGTGGTTTTCCCAACCTGCCTGGCACCTCTTAAAACCAATGGTTTACGAATTGGTTGAGCAAGCCATTTGTCAAGTTCTTTTATGATGTACCGATTAAACATGTCACAAAGTTAGGGCAATTTTAGTACAATAGTGTCACATAGTTAGGGTATTTTTTATCAAACATTGGCACATAGTTAGGGATACTGGTATTATTCATTTACGATCTGCGACTCAACACTTATCACTTTTTCTTACTTTAGCCGGAAATTTCAAACATCCGAAACATGCAATTACATACTATTCACGCCGGAAATTTCAGTTGCGACGGAGGTTCGCTGTTCAGCGTGATCCCAAAAGCGATGTGGTCGAAGGTTTATCCTGCCGATAAAAACAATGTCACCAAATTAACATTGCGCTGTTTGCTGGTTGATTTGGGCAAACGAGAAATCCTGATTGAAGCAGGAGTTGGGAATCATTATTCAGAAAAAATACAGCGAAACAACGGCCATGAAGAAACCGATGCAATTGAAAAATCGCTGGCAGAAAAAGGCTATTCACCTGAAGATATTACCGATGTGCTGTTTACCCACCTACATTGGGACCATTGCAACGGCGCGGTAATCAGCGAAAACGGGCAGTTGAAACTTCTGTTTCCGAATGCAACCCATTGGTGCAGCAAACAACAATGGGAACATTCCAAAATCTCGAACATCCGCGAGCGGGCCGCTTTTTATCCTGAAATACTTGATTTCCTGAAAACAGAAGGAAAGATGCAATTGGTGGAAGAAGAATGTGAATTGTTTCCCGGAATTTCAGTCCGAATCTACGACGGACACACGCCCGGACAGATGATTCCGTTCATCGACTCCGGAGATAAAACCTACGTTTACATGTCGGACCTGATTCCCACTGCGGCCAATATTCCGATTGTGTGGCTCGCTTCTTACGATTTGTATCCGGTAACTGCGATGGAAGAAAAAGAAGCTTTCCTTAAAGAAGCGGCAGAAAAGAGTTACATCCTGTTTTTCGAACACGACTTTTACACCGAATGTGCAACGGTTGAATGGACTGAGAAAGGGCCAAAAGTGAAGGAAAAATTTAGGTTTAAGTAAACTGAGCGATGGGTATTGTGCAGAAATTGGAAAAAGTATCCTGCACAAAAAATTGTATCTTTGAAAAAATTTCGATTATGAGCTTAGCATTAACAAACAAAACAATAGATAAATATTTTGGATTCTTAACACGACTTGATAATGGTTCAAAAAAGAAACTGATTATTAAGTTGACTGAATCCATTGAAACAAGAGAAGAAAGCACATTTGATTTAAGTGACTTATATGGAGCGTGGGAAGATTCAAGAGACTCTGACGAAATAATTAGAGAGATTAGAGACTCTCGAATTGATAACAGAAATATAGCAGATTTCTAATGAGATACATGCTTGACACCAATATTTGCATCCATTTCTTTAGGGGAAGATTTAACCTGATTGAAAAACTCTAAGAAATTGGGTTGGGGAGTTGTGCGATATCAGAAATAACGCTTGCCGAACTCGTCTTTGGAGCTGAAAATAGTATGAGTCCACAAAAGAATCATAAGATAATTGAAAAATTTTCAAAACAGGTCACCATCCTTCCAATTTACGATTCCATATACCTTTATGGTAAAGAAAAAGCGAGATTACGGAAATTAGGAACAATGATTGGGGATTTCGATTTATTGATTGGCTGCACATCTGTAGAAAAAGAACTAATTATGGTTACTGAAAACATCAGAGAGTTTGAAAGAATTACTGGTATCAGAATTGAAAACTGGATTGACAGAAGTAAATAATTATGCGCTGTTATTGATAGATAGGACTTCGTGTGGTCGACAAAACTTAGCTTACCTAATTTAGATAAATACTTCAACCTGACTTATTATAATTCAATGAAAATCTGGCTGATTCTTATCCCGATTCAGTGTTTCTGGCAATTTCAAAAGAGAACTTTCCGGAGTTTTTAATCTGAAATAATTCAGGGATTTGGGTTGATCAGTGACGAACTTAAAATTTCGCATTCGATATAGCCCCACTGCGGAACATGTAATTTCAGTATCGATCCTTCGATGGAATATGAGGTAACCTGTGGAAGCATGGTTGCCAACTTACTCGAGAATTGACTATCGCAACAAGCTTCGGTACAGGCCGGAAAATCCATTTCAAGCTGGTTATTTTTCCCTGAAGCAAAAGTTCCGCCACAACTATTGATGTCCAGTTTCAGGCTGTAAGTTCCGTCCTTTTTAAAAGTCAGCAGAATGGGCGTATTCTCATTTTTGGGATATGCGACCGATTCCAAAGACATAAAACTCTTCACTTCCCAAGTGTGGCAAATATCCTCAACAACCGACACTTTATCTTTATTGCAAGCAATCAAAACAAGAAATGCTGAAAAAAAGGATAGAAATTGAAATTTAGCTTTCATAGATGAGCGTTTATGAACAGATGTATAATGCCGGCGATGGGTTGCGTACTGCTAAAAACAAAATCAATGGGGGTCATCTCGTCAATTGAATCAAACTCACACTTTCCAAATTTAGGTTTTCTGAAGATTTTGGGATTCGTTCTGATTTTGTATAGACGTCAAAATCAGCGAAATAAAAGAATAGATTAATCTGCTTTTCTTCTTCCCGTATGAGTTCCTAGTTTTTTCATATTTATTGCATTTATTTTCGGGAAAGCTGAAAAGTCGGGG
Organism: Bacteroidota bacterium; assembly: GCA_030691295.1. Taxonomy (GTDB): domain Bacteria; phylum Bacteroidota; class Bacteroidia; order Bacteroidales; family Prolixibacteraceae; genus Aquipluma. The sequence goes on along the minus strand of JAUYEQ010000456.1, from coordinate 4,270 downwards.
CGCGACTCAAAGTCGCACTCCGACTGTCTTGAAAACTCAACTTTTTATTAATGCACCCAAGATTACAGCTTTAACAAGAACAATTTTGCGATGAACAGTATAAACAATGATTAATTGTGAACAGCATACCTCTTCATCGGGTATATTTATTATTGAATTTACGATCATGTTTTTCTCCCAATCTGTCAAATGCCAGCTTAGCTGATTCATTTGCAGATAAGCTTTCAATATCCATTCCATCATCATCAGTTGGATAAGGATATTCAAGTTTTACAATTTGAGGATGGGATTCTAATTTATGGATGAGTTTTTTACCTGTTTCAGTATTTGAATTAATTAATAAATGATTTCTGAGTTCGTCAATTCCGTCTTTAACCGGAACATATCCTTCAGGGACAGGTTCTGAAACCTGGTCAGGTTCAACAAACCGAACTACATCAGGATAGCGGCGAAGTTCTGTTATCAATTTCTGCCCGGCTGCGCTGGCTGTTTCAATTTGAACTCTAACAGTCATGTTATGAATGAATTATTATGAATAAGCATTACAAATATACAATCTTTTTTATTGAAGTTGGGTGATTGTAATTGCCGAACAAAACCAGACGAGTAATAACAAATTTGGATGAGTATCACGAAAGTTTTGTGAATTTAGAAAAAAATAGCGGCTCATCCATAAGCAAACTGAGCGGGCAACTTAAAGTCACCCACTCAGTAAATGGTATTTTCTTCGGTCTCGCGACTTCCGACTTCTGTCTCTTCCTTACGAAAGCACCGACATTGCGGCGCCAATCAGATTGGCGTTGTCGATTCGTGAGATCTGTACTTCTTTATCGTCCAAACCACCTTCAGCCAAAAGTTCTTTGAGGGTGGCATTTACGATGTCAACATATTTTGCATCATGGGTTTTAACCTTGCTCCAGAATAAACTCCCTTCAGCCAAGACCTGAATTTTCTTCACCGATGGATTCGCAGAATTCAGGTTCATTACCAGCCCGGCGATTGATGCAGCTACCAGCTTTGCAGAACGTTCGTATATCTGGAAAGCAGTTTCAACATACTCAAGCTTATAGGCTCCCGGATTGTTCATCATTTTACTCAAACCTGCTGCATCCAGGTTAATATCCAATCCATCGTTCGGGAACGCAGCACGGAAAACACGACCGAGGTACATGCCCGAAATCGCTTTTTCGAACCGTTGAAATCCTTTGTTGTCAGAATTGTTATCAACTTCCTTATCAAACGCAGTGAGGTTTGGCGGGTCGAAATTGCCCGATTCAAGATTCACCGGAGTTTCGCCTGACCAGTCTTTCAAATCTTTGATTTTTGGAATGTAATCGGAAGGGAAAAAAGCCGCCATATTGGTTCCGGTTCCAACAATCAGACCGATGTAAGCATCGTAGCCGGGATTCATTAAACCTGCGAACAAGCTGGTAATGGTATCGTTCACAACTGCAATTTTATTGAAACTGCCATTCGTTTTTTCGTTCAGGTACTTAACCAATGGCTCACCGATTGGCTTCCCTGCCATGCGTGCAATTTTTACTCCTTTTGTCCAGTTTATCAGTTCAGCATCGCCATTTGTAAGCGATTTGGCCGGATACGAAAAGCAATATCCAATTGGACAATTTTTTGGTATATTTAACTGATTGATGGTCTGTGCCTGAGAATTATAAAGATCATCTTCGGTAAAACCTTCCATTTTCATTTCGGTGATGTCTTTTTCAGCCAAACCGGTAATCTCAGTTTTTTCGCCAACCGATACAACGGCAGCGCGGAAATTGGTTCCACCCAAATCGAAAACAACCGCATCACCTTTTATTCCATCTTTCTTCGGATGTATATAAGTTGGCAAACATTTAATTTCGGTACCATCGTTCTGAAGTCCGGTTTCGATTTTTTGCCTAAGGTCGTTGGCAATCTCGAGAAGTTGTTGGGCACTTAGTGCAAATTGATTGTTCATGTTGTGCTTATTAGGTATTGATTTATAATTTTGCAAGTCGCTAAATTAAGCAAATCATCTTGTTTCAGCAATAGAACAATTCCTGATATGAAAATCCAGGCATAAAAAAAGCTCCCCGGTGTCAGGAAGCTTTTTTGTATTTTCAGCAAATCGTTTTTTGCTTATTTCTTCTTTTTCTGAGTGAGAAAGAATGCTACTCCACCTACAACAACTACCAATCCGCCAATGATGGCAAAAGTTAAACTATTCGATGATTCTTCTTCAGTTTCATCTTCATAATAAACCGGATCCATGTTGTCGATAGAAATGGTATCGGTTGGTTCTTCAATCGCCACTTCAAGTGAATCTTCGCCCTGTGCAGAAACAACAGCAGGAACTCCCATAAACAACAAGCCTAAAAAGGCAAACATGATAAACTTTTTCATCGTTTCAATTTTTAATTTATTTTTTTTTAATTCTCTGTTTTATCGTTTTTCTTCCTCTCCGGAAGTTGAATTTCTGTAAGTATCGGCCAATGCCTGGCGTGCCGGTTTATATCGGGGATTGATCTTCAGGCAATCTTTCAAGACTTTACGTGCCTCATCTACATTGGTTTCAGCATACAATCCGGCTAACTTAAGGTAAACGCTGAAATACTTCCGGTTTGCCTCAATTGCCTTTCGGTAATAAACGGCAGCTTTTTCGGTATTATTACTTTTCAATGCCAGATCGCCCGCCAAAACAAGTGCCGGTTCGTATTCCGGATTAATCTCAAAACATTCCTGAAGCATTTGTTCTGCCCGGTCAACTTCTCCCGATAAAGCGAGCGATGTTGCAAATTTATAACAGATCCATTCATTTTGAGGGTCGTGCGACAGTGCATTTTGAAATAACAACGCAGATTTAATGTTGTCGCCCTTTTTTTGCTCCTGAATTCCTTGCAAATCGTCTTTTGTAACCCGCTCAATTACTGCACATATCGGAATTCCATCGGCAGTGATGGTATGAATTGTATTCGCTGGCGGCCAGATTTTATTTTTCAACTGATAGGGAGAAATGTAACTGTTGGCCACGATGGCATAATCCCAGTCGTATTCGCTCCGCTTTTGGTAGGGGAAATACACAAACTTTATTTTTTCGTTGTTCCTGAAATACCATTGAATCGGAAAGTTTCCGCCTACAATAACTTCTTCGCTGTGTTGCTTGTTTTTCAGGTATTCCTGAAGCCATTCGGCTCCTTCGCGCATCGAATGGTAATAGTAATCGGTTTCATAATTTCCGTAGGCGCCGTTTAATCCGCCAACCAACTGGTTGTAATACAGGTAATAATACGGATGATTGGCAACCATAAATTTCGCCGGATGAAATGACAAAATCAGTAGTATCCCAATGCCGGCAATCTGAACAATATTGTTCCTGAACCTGACAAAAAAAGCATGAAATCCCAGTGCTGAAATCAGGATAATTCCGGGATAGACAAACAGAAAATGCCGCCACGATCCGTATAGGTTTGAACCTTTCAGGATAACAAAAACCAATGGAAATAATACAGTAAAAAGTAACAGCCATAATTGTGTTTTCTGATTTTCTGAATATTTCTTTTTTGCATTCAACAGGAAAACGGCTATTCCGGCAAAAACAACTACCGGAATCGTAATTGCCATGTATTTAGGCAAATAGTACCACGGATGGAAATCGGACCAATCGATCCTGCCTTCAAAAATCTGACGTACAGTTGTCGGGAAATGGGTCATAACCTCATACGATTTCAACACGTTGAGCACCGGATTTTGCAAAGCGTATGGCCACAGAATCAAACCCAGCAAATAGCCTGAAACAGAAATTCCGGAGAACAAAATCAACTGCTTTTTAAGCTGACTCATGTGCGGATTTTTCTGTTTCATCCAATCCGAAACGAATTTCAGGAACATAAAAAAACCGAGGTAAAAAACCACGAGAATACCTCCGGCGCGGATACCAATGGAAAAAGCGATGCTTAAAACCAGCAGTAAAATCGTTTGTTTTGTAGGTTTTACCTCAGAATAAACAAGTTTAAGCGAATAATAAACGCTTGAAATATAAGCCATTGCGAAAGGAATGTCTTTCAGGTTGTTTTGCGACTGCCCCAGAAAACCCGGGGAAACAGCAAACAGAAAAAGAACAAAAATAGCCGCTCCGTAACCGGAAATATGCGCTGCAAATAAAGCAGTTACCAAAATTGTCAGCCATCCTGAAATACTGCACATCATGTGCCTGAACCCGTAAATATCTTCAATTCCGAACCAGTGGATCAGAACGGTTACCAAATTATCGAAAACTTGTCCGTAGTAT
>JAUYEQ010000452.1 GCA_030691295.1 Bacteroidota bacterium | reverse complement strand
GAAAATGTTCTGGAATCATTTGACCAGGTAAAAGGTAGATCTCATGACCAAAATAACGATTTATAGAATCGTTGACCCAAAAAATGCCGGCCATTCCCACATTTTCGAAATCTCCGAGACTAAAATCGGTCATCCAAATACCAGCCTCCAAAGTAGGACTAAAAGGAACTCCATAACTCTCAAGCATTTCGAGATATGCTTTTTTTACAACTTCAGGCTGAATCTTACCATCTTTGTAATAATCAGCATTGGTGTACTTTTTTGTGTAAACTTTTTCTTTCATTTCTACTTTCTCTTTCGGTTGTGGAGTACAAGCTGCGAACAGACATACCGCCAATGCAATTAAAATAAATTTTGATTGTTTCATTGTATGATAAATTAACTGGTTAAAATGTCGTTTTAAAAGAGCGAATTCGAGTTGTTTATTTCGGCAACACCCTCAATTTCGATCAATAGCTCCTCGCGGCAAACATCGGCGCAAATAAAAATCTGAGTCGTTTCAGGATAATGTTTTTTCATGTATTCATGTACAAGTTCCATCATCGATGGTGTTTTAATATAGATGCGCAACATTTTATAGGTTCTTTCTGTCGATTCGGAAGGGTAATTTCCGTCTGAGATCAAATAATCAATATTTGCCATAGTAACTTTTGTTTGTTCAAGCACATCGTCTTCATTCAAGCTCGCCTCACCCCGAATAGCTGCGGTTCCGGATATAAAAACAGTCTGATTTCCAGACGATCCAATAACACGGGCTCGTTCGAACTTAGGGGTTGTTCTTCTCCGAAAAGCTGGATCGGCCTCTCCAAGCAATACATCTTCGGAATAGTGATGTGCTGCAATTTGCAACGGATTATCCAAAACGCGGTTTATCAGTTCATTTCCTGAAATGGCTATGATTTCGACCATCACGCCCCCGCATTGTGTGCCAATTCCAGTTGCCGCCGGATAACCGGAACACCACTTGGCCTTGGCATAAAAATGGCTGCGCAAATCATTAAAATCCTGATAATGTTGACGATCTCCTTCAATTCGGGTAATGTCCTCGATATAATTCCACTGACGGACAATACTGTCCAGTGGAAATTCCGCTTCATTTAAAATCTGCTCAATCTGCTCGAAAACAGCGTTGGTTTGAACGGAGACAGGAGCTGAAATATCGGCATGAAAAATTCCACCGGTAAGCAATTCGCGGCAAAAGCCGTTATCGAGTACCAAATAATTATCGCCTCCGGCAATGGTAATGTTATCAAGGGTATCTACCCAAACCACTTCGGCGCTTAAACCGTCAATAAGTGGTTTTTGTGCCACATAGCTAACTAGCGGAATCAGCTCCGGGAAATTGGCTTTTGTCAAACGAACCAAAGCCTTCTGGTGCTGTATATACTCCTCGTTGTTCAGTGGCGAACCAAAGAATACGATTTTAAGTACATTCTTTTGCTGCCCAACCTGAAGAAAAAGAGACTGGCACATCAACTCAAAAGTGTTTTCTGGTGTGGTATATATCGAATAATTTTTCCCGATCATGGTCTGGCATATACTTGTTATACTGTTACAAAGAATTTACATATTCAACCAACTCATCAATCTCGCGAGGTGTAATCTTTTCGGTGATGCCATGCTGGTAGGTTGCAAAAACCTCTTTCATCGTAGCAGCCCTGCCATCAAAAAGATAAGGTGCAGTTCGCCAAACTTCAATTAAAGTAGGTGTATCCCAACCTGCTTCAAACTCGACGTTTTCCCCAATGCGATACATTTTCTTATCTGTAAAATACTGACCACTGTGGCATTCTGCACAACCAAGCTTATCGAATACCTTACGACCTTTTTGCGCCTTTTCTGAAAGAACCCCGTTTACCAAATATGGACTTGGTAACGGACGTAGCGACTTCAGGTAAGAATTGACTTTCTCTATTAGTGTCGGATCAACCTCACTAAACTGAATAAACTTAAACCCCGCATGAACGGCATGTTCAGCCGAAGGACGAATCCCCGAAATCATACTGGGAGGAGTTACATGCGAATAGAGCATGCTTTTACAATTTTTGGGATTGCCAATGCCATCATTCATCAAATCCCAGTTCATTCCATCGGTTCGTGCATCTCCCGGATGACAACCATTGCACGACTGCCAGTTTTGATAACAATGCGATGCATCATTAAATACTTTCTCGCCCGTATTCTCTGCACTTTCTTTACGTTTGGGATTATAGGCAATAGTGGTAATCGTTTCACTGGCAATATCCACAACATTCAGTGTATCCGAAAAATAGGTAGGAATATAAAGTTTGCCATCAGCAAGCGAAATACTGCGTGGTCCGTTTCCGACCAGGGGCAGTCGTTTCCGGATACCGTACATGAATTTTAAATCGTACGATAAATGAGACTTTACCGGGTATTTTTCCAGACGTTCGCGCATCAATTTCAGGTCAACAATACTCACATCGTGGGTTCCGGAATGGGTAACAAAAAGTTTGTCTTCGGAACAGGCAATACCCCAAATACCGGCAGCTCCGCGATCAGGTTCATCTAAAAGCAAAGCGCCTTCAAGACTTAAATTCGACACATTAATAACACTGACGGCACTTGTATTCATCCACCCTTGTTGCAACTGAGAGGTTGGAACCTGAAACCGTCCCAGGTTATGGGTAACAAATACATATTTTCCATCAGGCGAAATACAGATTCCGTGTAAAGCATTGCTGCCATTATCAAGTCTGATATTTTTAACTACCTCAAATTTTGAAAGATCAATAACCGAGACTTGCGCAGCAACTATATCGACATTGGCCTGCTGTTCGGGTAAGAAATTGTTGACAAATAAATACTTACCATCAGGAGTTAAAGCACCGGCAACCGGTTCGCGCAAAACCTTGATCTGGCGCAAAACCTTTCCTGATTTGGAATCGAGTTCACTTACCGTAGTTTTAAATTGATTAAACACATAAATACGTGAACCATCCTTATTGACGATGGGCGAACACGCACCCATGCCAGTTTCAGTTTTATAGATTACTTTGCCAGTTCCCATATTGATGGCCGTTAGCCAACCCCGGGCGTAAGAACTCGTCACAAAAGCAGTTCCTTTGTTTAAGCGCTGACCGGTTACAGGTTCGTCAAACTTCCACTCTTTTACATGCCGACCGGCTTTATCGATAATAGTTACCGATTTAGTTCCTTTATTCGCAAGCAAAAACTGGTCACTTCCAATTGCATCAATTCCAACAGTAAACATGGGGGTTTGCGCTTGTAAAATCAGCAAAAATGTGCTGAAAACCATTAGCAGAAAACACTTTACACCAACACCTCTTTTAAATTTATACATCGCGTTGATCTAGAAAAAATAATTGTAGTAAATAAGGATGTGAAAATTCTATCGACTAAAATGGCCTAGTTTTTCGGAGATTTCGTTGGCACAGGCTACCACACGGCGACTATTCTCTTCGAGCGATTCGTCGGTTAATCTTTCCGCAGGACCTGACATCCACACCGAAGCGGCAATTTTTCCTGCCTGGTTAAAGATTGGAGCGCCAATACATCTAACTCCCGAAAGTTCTTCTCCCATATCAACACCATAGCCACAAACCTTAACCCGCTCCAATTCAACAAGCAGATCAGCCGTATTGGTAATGGTATTGTTGGTAAATTTAGTATACTGTATTTTCGATAAGATGGCATCTCTCTCTGAATCATCGATATTGGCCAGAAAAACCTTTCCGGGAGCCGAAGCATGCATACAAACACCCATGCCCGGCTTAAGAATAAACGAAAAATGATGTGATCCAAGCACCTGTTCCAGAATTACAATTTTGGAATCCATCATTGTTCCCAAAACAACAGTTTCGCGCAAATGATCGCGCAACCTTCGCATCGGATCGTAAGAATGTTCGATTATGGTAGTGGTTCCCAAAGCTGAAAGACCGATCTTAAACATCTTTCGGGTAAGTGTAAACATGCCGGTCTGATTATTTTTACGCAGATACCCCATCTCTTCCAACGAACAAACAATTCGGTAAATAGAGGTTTTAGAATGCCCTAAATTATTCACAATATCCTGAATTGATAAACCCTGAGGTTGTTGGGCTATAAGTTCAATCAGTTCCATTCCTTTGGCAAGAATGGGAATATTGTATTTGCTTTTTGAAGAGGACTCCATTTGGTTTTCGGTTTAGTGGTTCAGTTAAAAAAGCGAACGAATCAGATAAAAAACTGGTTTCATTTTGAACTTTATTTCTCTTTTGTTCCTTATTTGAAACTTGATTCCTTATTTGAACTTTCGGCGTAAACCTACAAAATAGATTTTTTATTTCCAAATATACTTCCGTTCAGAAATTTTCAAAAACCGTTAATAATGAGATGAAATGAGGCACACAGCTCGTTTCGGAAGACCACACTTTCTTTGAGAATCTTAAAAAATTATCTAAAAGGAACTGCCAAAGACATCTTTTCTGGTTTCACAATGAAATGATCATAAAAATGGCAAGTGGTTTATGTTTTACCTCATACAATTATTATCAAGGCCTCAGAATATGAAAATTTCAGGATATGATTTTCATAAATAAAGCAACCCTAATAGAATCAGGATTGCCTCATAACTAAGCTATTTTAATCAACTAACCTTTCAGAATATCGCCATACGGACTGCGGGAAGCGCGGGAAAGCAGCGATTTAGTATGTTCATCGGCATCGACCAACGTTTCGGTAGCGGGATCCCATTTCAGGGATGGTTTTCCGGAGCGAACCAGAATGTTGCACAAATGACTGATGGTATCCGACCGCACTGCCGATTCAATCGGGCTCACTGTAGGCGTATTGTTTTTAGTGGCATCGAGGAAATTCTTTGCATGATTATCGCTAACAGGCAAACGGGTTTCGCCGGTAGCAAAAGGGCAACACCATCACTTCAATAGCTTACGATTGCGGATTTTCGTCGAACCAATATTTCACCAAAGTCTTTAAGGCTCATTTTAAAGAGACGCCACTGCAGTTTCTGGAGAATACTCAAAATTTATACTCCGGCAACGGCCAATCCTGATTTTTCGGCAATTGCTTTCCCTTTTTCACACCACACAAATTCAGTTCTTCGGAAGAATGCGAAATTGCTTTTACAATTGGGTTTGTTGCTTTACGATCATTTTAATAAATTCAATTAATTTGTTCAATCAGCTGGTCTGATTGAAAAATAAATCCTCCTCCTTTGGCAGCATTCAACTTTTTCAGAGCATGATTCCACCCCGACAAAACTGGGAGCCAAACCCAAACAAAAAACCGCAAATCAATGATTTAGCGGTCTTTTTGTTTTTGCATATAATATCAGATAAATCAATATCAGGCCTGACAAGAACATACTTACCCGACCTAAATAATCGCCATACAGCACATAGAAAGTGATCGTGTTATTTATCCGCATCTCCGAAATAATTGCAGTACTGGTATTCACACCAGATTTTTTTACCATATCGCCTTTCTGATTTATAAAACCCGAAATACCGGTATTGGCGCTTCTTACAACACTTCTGCGTGTTTCAATTGCTCTCAGCCTTGAATAGGAGAAATGTTGTCTTACGCCGGGCGAATCTTTCCACCAGCCATCATTGGTCATTACAAAAATCAAATTGGCCCCATTTGCCACAGCGTTTCCCACATGTGCTCCAAAAGCGGATTCAAAACAAATAACTGATCCTATTTTATCCTGCCCGGATCCATCAAAAACGGTTAGTTGGTTTGCAGCGGCTAAACTTCCACTTACTCCGCCCAGATCGACAGTATATTTCCTGAGAAACGAAAAGTATTTTTCAAATGGCATCTTTTCAACCCCACTAACCAGCAAACTTTTATGCCCAACCTGAACTTTGCCCGAATGATCAACCATTAAAGCAGAGTTGAAAACATTGTATGACCGGCCATCGTCAGTTTGGCGTGCTGAAGAAGATACAGGTTCTCCTGCAACAATTTCCTTTTTGGTCATGACACCGACAACAAACCTGACATTCGGATATTTATCTATCAAGGAATTAACCGGCTGTAATACCGGATTTTGACTTATTTCCTGATCTTCCCACATTTGCGCAAGTGCAGTTTCAGGAGCTAAAACATAATCGGTTGAATGAGAAATAATGGTTTCAGCAAGAGAAATTAAACGATGGGTTTGTTCTTCATCGCTCATTCCCGAAAATTTTTCGCTGAACGGATCAATGTTGGGCTGCAGAACGACAACCTCTCGAACTTCGCCATTTTCTTTGAAGTTGTAATACTGAAACAGTGACAGGCAAACAGGCATTAAAATAATCGCAATAGAAAGGCTTCCAAACTTAACAGCTTCAGGCATTTCCTTTCTGAAAATACTTTTAGCAAACCTGAATATCAATAAATTGCTCAACAAAACCCAAAGCGATCCCCCCAATACTCCGGTAAACTCATACCACTGAATCAATTTTACCGAACTGGCAAATCCGTTTCCAAGCGTAAGCCAGGGCCAGTTTATCGACCAGTTAAAATGAAGGAACTCGAATGTCAGCCAGAAAACAACCAAGGAAAGATACCCGGCCCTGGCGGCAAATTTCCGACGAACCAAATGCATCATCCACCATACCAAAGCCATCAAAAATGCATTAATGACGGCAATAATTATCATTCCTGAAATAGAAACATTAGCAATCCACCAGGTTGATAACACATTCCAGACAAAAAAACTTGACAGCGCATATAAAAAAAGTACAATGCTCTTTTGACTTTGTTTTTTGAGGGTAATTTGATCTTCAACAAAAAGTAAAGGAACAAAAGCAATAAACATTGACGAGGAAGAAGACGGGAAAATCCAGGGCAAACTCAGCAAAAAGCCTGAAACAACCGAAAGCAATAAAAGCGTTTTCCTGCCCATCAAAAAAAAGATCTAAAGATTATTTACAGTTGCTGCAAATGATTTTCTCCTTCGGGCACGATCGAAAACAAATTCGATCTTTCCGGCAGCCAAAGCAGCCCAGCCAGCCTGATTGACCAAAATCTGATTTCCTTTGGCATTTTCCAATACCGTCGGTTTATCAAGAAATGTGTGAGAATGACCGCCAATAATAAGGTCGGTATATTTGGTTTGGGGAGCAAGACTCACATCGCTGATTTTGCGGTTAGCGTATGAATACCCAAGATGCGACAGGCAAATGACCAGATCACACTTGTGATCTTTTTTCAGCAATCGCTCCATTTTAAGGGCTGTCGCCAATGGAGCAAGATATTGTGTATTACCGTAGTTCAATTTGCCAACCAAGCCGTCCAATTCAATTCCAAGTCCGTAAATGCCGATTTTTATCCCGCCTTTTTCCAGAATATGCCAGGGCTTAACAGAATCAGCCAGAATGGTATCCGAAAAATCATAATTGCTCGAAACCATCGGGAATTTTGCAAATCTCAAAGCTGAAAGAATATCGGGCAGTCCGTTATCAAACTCATGATTTCCAATCGTTCCGGCATCATATCCGATTTGGCTCATTAATTTCAATATCAAATCGCCCTTGAAATAATTAAAATAGGGCGTCCCCTGAAACATATCACCCGCATCGAGCAATAAAAGGTTCGGATTTTCTGCCCGGCATTTGGAAACAAGTGACGCAAGCCGCACCATGCCGCCGCGACCGCCATATTCGGCATGTGAATCATCAAACGGATCGATGTGGTAATGCATATCATTGGTGTGCATAACCGTCAGTTTTACGAGTTCACCCGAAGCAAACAATTCATTCGGAAATATCCCCAATGACAAGGCGCTTCCACTCAATAATGATTGTTTTAAAAATATTCTTCTATTGCTCATTGAAAATCCTCCCATCTTCTTTTACTTCAATAATTCCATTCTTTTTATAATCGTCGCTCAAAACCTGTATCAAAACATCCCGGATTTTCAAACCTGTATTTATTCTTTCTTCCGGATTGTCGAACATGCTCATCTGATCGCCTCCATTGGCAATATAATCGTTGGTAACCAGCCAGTAAAAGGCTTTTGGATCAATAGTTTTATCAGCAACAATCAAACTTGAAACCTTTCCGTTTCTGATTCCAAGCTTCATGCCTGCAACCCCCTCTCCTCCCCTGCCAGCAATCTTTTCAGCCATCAGTATAAACGATGCTCCTGAAATTTTAACCAGTACAATTTCATTTTCGAATGGCATCAATTCAAAAATACGTTCAACTGTAATTTCTCCCTGAGGCAAAGATGCCCGAAGTCCGCCATAATTGACATAGGCGGCATCAGGTTGAACCCTTAAATTTTGTTTCAAACAGTAGGAAGCTGCTGAATTCAGCAGAATATCAGAAACCAGATTGGTTAATTTACTTTCAGGTTTGCCTTTTACAAGTGTCGCCGAACTTACCGTTACCATCGTGGACATATCATGTTCAATACTGTCACGATAGGGTCTGACCATCGATTCAACCAACGAATCGGGCGGACCAACATTTGAATCAATTGAAATATTTTTTGTATTTACTTCGTGTACAACGAGATGCTTGTTACAAGAAAATAATATTAAAATGACAGAAAAAGTGAGGAATAAACGACGCATTGAAGTATATTTAAAAATGTAATTCTGAATAAAAAATTAGCTGTACTTCGGATAAAGATAAAAACAAATCAGAATTAAAATCGTTTATTGAATAAAATATAATTGCTCATGGTTTCATACATACCCAGCATCCATTTTGAACTTAATACATACAGAATATTCATTGCTTCACTTTTATTGCTTCTGGCCAGCACTTCTTTCGCTCAGGATTATAAAACAATAACGGCACAAAAAGGAGACGGAATCTATTCAGTACTGAAACAGAACGGGCTTTCACCCGGTGAATATCTTAATCAGTTTATTGAACTGAATAAAACAAAACTGGGAAAGGACAACTCACTTATTATTGGCAGAACATACCGACTGCCAATCGTTGCAGAAAAGAAACCTCAAATTCAGGATTCTGCACCAGTTACCGAGGCCTCTCAGGAAAAGAAAGTTTATGAAATTTTTGGCGATAAATACAAGGATGTAACTATCACAAGCAGGGAACTCAGCAAGGCTGTTTTTTATTTAATGAGTGGGCATGGTGGCCCTGATCCAGGTGCAATCGGCAGCTTAAACGGACACCTGCTTTGCGAAGATGAATATGCCTATGATGTGACTTTGCGTTTGGCCCGTAACCTTACAGAACGCGGGGCAACCGTTTACATGATTATCCGCGACCCAAACGATGGCATCCGCGATGAACAGTTTCTAACTCCCGACCGGGATGAAGTTTGTTTTCCGAACCAAACAATTCCGCTCAATCAGCTTGCTCGTCTGCGTCAAGGCACCGAAGCGGTGAACAAATTGTATGCTCAGAACAGAAGCAAGTTTCAGCGGTTGGTTGTAATTCATATCGATTCAAGAAGCCAGAAACAAAATATCGACGTTTTCTTCTACCACGACAAAAGAAGCGATGCGGGTAAAAAACTTGCCAATACCTTAAAGGATACTTTTGGGGAAAGATATGCCCGTCACCAACCAACAAGAGGTTACAACGGTTCAGTTTCGGAGCGGAATCTTTATGTCATCAAAAATTCATTTCCTCCTGCGGTTTTCATCGAACTGGGAAATATCAACCACACCCGCGACCAGAAGCGGTTTATTTTCTCCGACAACCGCCAGGCTGTTTCAAACTGGCTCAGAGACGGTTTAATTCACGACTTCAATAAAAGTTTCAAATGAGCCCGATTGTCCCTAAGGGAAAAATACTTGTTCAGTTCGATGGAGTTTGCATTTTATGCAGCCGGACCGTTAATTTTATACTGAAAGCCGACAAGCAGAAGAAATTTTTATTCCAGACATTGCAGAGTTCGGCATTGAAAGAACCGGGCGAAAGTGTGATTGTTTCTGACGGGCAAACAACTTACAGTCATTTCGATGCTGTTCTGAAAATTGCAGAAGAATTGGGTGGCATTTACAAATTGACAGCGATTTTTAAATTAATTCCCCGGAAATGGCGGCACTCATTGTATTTATGGATTGCCCGGAACCGTTATCGCTGGTTTGGAGTGAGGGAATCATGCTATTTGCCTTCCGCCGAAGTGCTGAAGCGATTTATTTAGAATTCAAAATCATCGTTTTCAAATTGAATGTACCTTGCCGACAAACGGCCAATCATCCGGCCAAATCCTTCCACTGTTTTTTGAGTCTCGGGTGAAATTTCGCTGT
>JAUYEQ010000448.1 GCA_030691295.1 Bacteroidota bacterium | reverse complement strand
TCAGACATCCAATAATATCGCAGATTAAAGCGCGACTGTTTTGTAAACCAGCCTTAAATTGGTGAGTGGAAAAGGGGTTTCCGTCTGGTTTAAAAAGGCACATAATTCTTTCACTGCCTGATTTGCTCTGGGTGTTGAGAGTGAATGTAGCTTGATGGTAAGTGTGTGATTTTTATAATCGGGTATCATATCTGCATCGCTGGTAAATATCTCTTTTAAAATAACCCGGCCCTCTTTTTCAGTGCTTTTATAAAACTCTGACATCGTATTGTACAATGCAGATTCAGCCCTGTAAACAACCATTATTATTGCATTCTTTAGCTTCTTGCTTTCTATCATCAGCTTATTGTAACGTTGCTGCGGTGGCATTTCTGCAATGCTAATTCGTGAAGGTTGATCTTTCCTTTTTGCCAAAAGGACTTTAATTTCATCATTATATCCATTTATCTTCTCAATCAGGTTCGCACTTTTTAATATGGTCTGCGCAAGATGGTCAACTCCAGCTGACTCACCGTTACCTTCCATTTGTTGGAAAATACGGGCTTCAAGCCTGGCCTTTTTCTCCCTGTATTTCTTTATTTGGTAAGTAAGTTGCTTGTACTGTGGATTTGGAATGGTGCGTTTTTGATCAACCGGTTCTGTTCCATATTCTATCATCCGGTCGAAATCAAAATCTGAGATCATGTATTTAAAGAAGTTTTCCTGCGACCACCTTGAAAACATTTTCACTGCTGTGTCGGGCAGCGACAAGCTTGGATGTGTTGTCAATACCGATGTCTGGTGCCCGGTTTCGGAAAGCCTGCGGATTTCCCTGAACCACTGGCCGTTCAACTGAGTTCCCATTTCGCAGAGTTGCATCGTTACATCAGTGTTATATATTTGTGTTTTAACATCATAGAACAATGAGCGGTCCCATTCATCTTTAACGTTTTTACGATAGGTGATGATGGCCACATGGTGCTGATCCCATAACTTTTTAAACCATGCAGGCTCATAAGCTTCGCGGTCAACAATAATGGTCAAGGCTGGTTCGCCGGGTTTGGCTGGCTGGGTTATTCCACTGGTTATCTTTGGTATGATTTCTTCGATGGCCGACTTTAACTTTTCGTTCAGCTCTCCGGTGACAACCATCAGCGGAAGTCCTTGCTGATCGTTTACCCAGAATTCGGTGGTGCCACTCAAACAAAGCTTTTCGCGCGAAACAAATCGCTTGGGAAGGTTTGCAAGATCTCCGTGGTAAACCCTGACATGACCATCGATATAAAAAAAGAGCTCTGGCATTTCCCCTGCATACCAGCGGAACAGCTCTACATGCAGTTCATCAGACTTTGACTGGTCGGTTATTTGCTTTATTTTGGTCCTAAAATACCCCACTTCGGGTATACGATCCAGGCCAAGCAGCTTGCCCAGCTCGCCGGGTGGGTGTTTTTTTAATTGTTCAGGATTTTTTATCCGGCAAAGTGCCATGAAGCACAAGATGAGTATAACATGATGCAAACCATAAAACCCAGGGGGCAGAGGATTAAAGACTTTGAAGAACCGCTCTAACCCTTGTGATATTAATGCCGGTAAGGCAAACAGTACCCCGGCATTAAGCACACTTTCCTGATGCTCGAATAAACTGGGCGCATAGTCTTGTTGCCCTGTTACTGCCAATCCCCGTTCTTCCTGGCGGGTTGCCGCAATACCGATGCCTTCTGCCGCTTTGGCATCTTCACCGCTTCGCTGGCTACGGGTTTTGGCTGCATTTATTTCAGCTTTGGATTTTTTTTTAACCGCCCAAGATTGATCGCATACCGGATGCTGCCTTCTGATATCCCTTCCTCTTTGGCGATGGAATAGGAACTCCGACCCTGATCAAGCTTCTCCTGTATGCGATCCAATACAGGGGGCAATAATTTATGGCTCCGCCCATGACGTGACTCCTCCTTAAAAAAAGCCACATCTCCTTCTTCCGAAAGTTTTTTCTTCCAGCGGCGAACACTATCTGTTGATACATGAAACGTATCAGCAATATCTTGATTGTTGCACAGCCCCTGTAAAATAAGGTTAGAGGTAATGTAGCGGAATTTGGTCAAATCTTCTGATAAATGCGAAAAAATAGGCACCCCGCTATGAAGATAATAGACCGTGCCATCGTACTCCCGAACTCCGAGTGTCAGGGTGATCATTCGGGTATCGCCTGGAAATATTGGTAGTAATAGTTGTCCCATGACCGCTAAGATAAGGATTATTACTTTACGGCAATTGTCCTGTTAGCCGTTGATAATCAAACATAGGTATTGGATGTCTGA
>JAUYEQ010000431.1 GCA_030691295.1 Bacteroidota bacterium | reverse complement strand
CGCTTCATCCACCGCGAATGCAAGATTTACCGCAGTTGGCCTGGTTGATTTCAACTTTTCGGCAGCAAGTTTCATTTCCGCCTGAAAATCATTTCCGGAGTAATTGCGCGCAGCCAGGTACATTCCGTAAGCAGCTGTGACACCAATAAGCGGTGCACCTCTCACAATCATTTCACTGATAGCCTTCGCCGCTACTTCCAGAGTTCCGATTTCAACTATCAAATTCCGAAACGGCAGTTTTCGCTGGTCAATTGTTTCGACGAGTTGTTTCTGATGATTGTACCATATTGTCTGCGGATTTCCCATGTTTTTTCGGCTTAAATTCAGGTCTCAAATATAGCCAAATACAATCTGAAGTTCAGAATCCACTCATTCATGTTTGAAAAATTTGTCTTCATATTCCCATTATTTTTCAGACTTTTGTGATCTCAAAAATTTACTCAATGGACATATTAAAAGGAATCAAAAATATCATCTTCGATCTGGGTGGTGTTTTACTGAACATCGACCCTAAAAAAACAATTGAAGCATTTGGCCAGCTTGGAATGGAGCAGTTGATTGGAGACAAAGGACTGACCTACGATCACGATATTTTCTACCTGATGGAACAGGGCAAAATAACTCCGAAAGAATTCAGAGACGGAGTTCGGGAATTACTTCCGGGAAAAGTAACCGATGGTGAAATTGATGCGGCATGGACTGCCATGTTGCTCGATTTTCCTAAAGTGCGGGTAGATTTGGTTCAAAAGCTCCGGAATGAATTTAAAATCTATCTTTTCAGCAATACCAACGCAATTCATGTTCTGAAATATCAGGACATTTTCAGAAAACAACATGGCTTTGAAGTTTCTTCATTGTTCGGGAAAGACTTTCACTCGAACGAAATAGGTTTCAGAAAACCATCTTCGGAATCGTTTCAGGAAATCATCCGGCTTTCAGGAATTAATCCTGAAGAGTCTTTGTTTATTGACGATTCGCTTCAAAATGTGGAAGGTGCCATTGCTTGCGGACTGAAAGGATATTGGCTCGAACCCGGCCAAAAAATTGAAGAAATTCTCCAGAAATACTGTAATAAAAAAACTTGACTTGACTTTTTGGCAAAAAAAACTCAGCGATTCAGACCGGAAAAAATATTCTTGTAAATTAGATCGTTAGAGTATGCTGAAAAAAATATTTTTCCGGCTAATTTTGTAAGCGATAAGAGACACGGGGGCCGAACCCCCATTTTACTGCTTTACAGTATCGTGTTCTCTCATTTTTTATTTTTTTTTCGCCACAGGGGGTTAATCAAGAGCCTGTGGCGTTTTTTTATATTGGTGTAAAGTTACATGTTATTTATTTGACAGGCAAATATTTAACATGTACTTTACATACAATTTGAGGTTTTTTTATTGAGAGAACCATGTAAAAAAACTACCGCATCTGAAAAGGCGAAGATTCTCCTTTTCAGCATCAGAAAAGTGATCAACTCCCGCTTCCCCGACCTTTTCTTTAAGTTTAACGATTTGACAGACAGTCGTAAGCGCAAGGAATATTCGATGGCCGAGATCATTACAGGATCACTGTTTATGCACATTTTCAAAGAAGCCTCGAGAAATGCCTACAACAACAACCGACGCGAGGAAGGGTTTCGAAAAAACGTGCTCAACTACTTTGGGTTCAACCTGCCCCATACCGACACGAGCGACGATGTACTGCGCGAACTTCAGCCCGGTGAGCTTGAAGCATTAAAGGCTCATTTGGTCAGCGGACTTATCGAACAAAAGTTTTTGCGCAAGTTCCGATTTCTGAACCAATCGTATTTGGTAGCATCAATGGCTTAGATACATCACCAATGTTACTCAAAACCTACAAAATGTTG
>JAUYEQ010000519.1 GCA_030691295.1 Bacteroidota bacterium | reverse complement strand
ATAAAACGCTATTGCAATTAATTTGTATTAATCTTTAAAATAACATGCAGTTTGCCAATCAACCACTTGCAGAACGATTGCGCCCCGCAACTTTAAACGACTACATCGGGCAGGAACACCTGATCGGTGAAGGGGCTGTTTTGCGCAAAATGATTGAATCAGGCAAAATTTCATCGTTCATACTTTGGGGCCCTCCCGGAGTTGGGAAAACAACACTAGCCAAAATTATAGCCAACACTCTTGAACGGCCATTTTACACATTAAGCGCTGTAAATTCAGGAGTTAAAGATATTCGTGATGTGATCGACAAAGCGATGAAAACCCAGTTTTTCAACCATCCGAATCCAATACTTTTTATCGACGAAATTCACCGTTTCAGCAAGTCTCAGCAGGATTCGCTGCTTGGCGCGGTGGAACAGGGCGTTGTTACCCTGATTGGCGCCACTACCGAAAATCCATCGTTCGAAGTTATTTCGCCGCTTTTATCCCGCTGTCAGGTATATATATTGAAATCTCTTGACAAAAAGGACCTTCTGAAAATTGTAGATCTGGCGCTTACCAAAGATCCTTACCTGAAAACAAAGACGGTTTTGATCGAGGAGGAGGAAGCGCTACTCCGTTTTTCAGGAGGAGATGCCCGGAAATTGCTGAACGTTTTGGAATTGATGGTCAATTCAGAAGAAAATGAGACGGTTACAATCAACAATGACAAAGTAATCGACCGGCTTCAGAACAACATGGCCATGTACGATAAAAACGGGGAAATGCACTACGACATTATCTCTGCTTTTATCAAAAGTATGCGCGGAAGTGACCCTGATGCGGCGGTTTACTGGCTGGCGCGTATGATTGAAGGTGGCGAAGATGTGAAATTTATTGCACGCAGAATGTTGGTTTTATCAGCCGAAGACATTGGATTGGCTAATCCAAATGCCTTGTTGCTGGCTCAAAGTACTTTCGATGCAGTGCATAAAATCGGATATCCCGAAGCCCGGATTATTCTTTCGCAATGTGCTATTTATCTCGCGACTTCGCCCAAAAGCAATTCAGCCTACACCGCAATCGACGAAGCCATTGCATTGGTAAAATCGACCGGCGATTTGCCGGTTCCGTTGCACATCCGGAATGCACCCACCAAACTGATGAAAGAACTGGGTTACGGCAAAGAATACAAATACGCTCATTCGTATGAAAACAACTTCGCAGAACAGGATTTCCTTCCGAAAGAAATTAAAAACCAACGTTTTTATACGCCGCAAAACAATCCGCTTGAGGTGAAAATCCTCGAACGACTGAAAAGTTTGTGGGGAAAAAGGTATGGAAAATAGCGTTATGGCCAGCAAATCTCCAGTACGCATCGAGAAAAATGTGATCATCATTTTTGGTATTACCCTGATTGCCGTGATGGGAATTTCAAGCATTACACCGGCATTTCCCGGAATCATCAAATATTTTGGAATCTCCACGCAACAAGTAGGCTGGCTGATTGCAGCTTTCACGCTTCCCGGCATATTTTTAACTCCGGTATCCGGAATTTTAGCCGATCGTTTTGGCCGGAAACTGGTGTTGGTTCCATCACTTCTTATCTTCGGAATTGCCGGTTTTATGTGTTCGTTTATGCGTGATTTTCATTTGCTGCTGGTATTTTTATTTATTGAAGGAGTTGGTGCTGCAGGCCTTTCGAGTATCAACATTACCCTGATTGGTGATTTATATTCCGGAGAAAAACGGACAGCGCTGATGGGCTACAATGCAAGTATTTTGAGCATCGGCACGGCAGCTTATCCGGCTTTGGGAGGATTCATCGCGGTTTTTGGCTGGCAATACATTTTCTATTTGCCCTTGCTGGCAATTCCGCTCGCAATTTTTGTCATTTTTGGCCTGAACAATCCGGAACCCAAAGACCATCAGGGAATCGGAGAATACTTTCGACGAATATGGAAAAGTATCAATCAACCGAGTGTTTGGGGACTTTTTCTGGTCAATATGTTGGTTTTTGTACTGCTTTATGGTGCTTATCTCACTTATTTTCCGATTTTGCTTTCCGAACGATTACAGGCATCATCAGTTCAAATTGGAATGATGATGTCCATCATGTCGCTGGTTACAGCAGCAACTTCATCTCAATTGGGGCGGATTAGTAACCGATTCCGCTCAAAAACAATATTGCTTTCGGGCGCCACTTTCTATTTTCTTGCCATGCTCTCGTTGCTGTTCAGTCAAAGCTGGACAGAGGTAGTTGTTTCGGTCATGGTTTTCGGACTCGGTCATGGACTGCTGCTCCCTTCCATTCAAAATTTGCTGGTTGGATTTGCTACTATTACGGAGCGTGCGGCATTTATGTCGGTCAACAGAATGGTTTTGCGTATCGGTCAAACCATTGGCCCATTGCTGATTGGTGTGTTTTATGGGGTTGGAAGCCTTCAAGGTTCATTCATCGCCGGAGCAGTTGTGGCATTGCTGATGTTTTTGGCTGTTGCCGGGATGGTGAAGGGCGCGGATGGAAAAGCTTAGCGAAAAGTGTTGAAGTGTTAGTAGTGAAATAGCGAACTCCTTGTAATTATTCCATTAATCCTATTGTTTTTAAGAATATAAGGTCTTAAATTAGTTAGTATTTTCTCAAGATATTTTAAATTGCTCTTTGATAACCGGGCGAGTATGAAATCGACCAGTTTTCGAACGACGAGTATTAATTGAAAAAAGGTATAAACTGAAAATTGAAGAATATGGAAACATCAACTTTTTCTAACAAAAGAAAAATTCGCTCATTACTTCTGGCAAGCATTTTTATTGTTTTTCTTTCTTCCTGCTATTCAGTGCGCATTGTTAGCAGGGACGGAGTTCCGGAACCCAACCCAATAAATACTTCCGACGATTTTTACAAAGGAAAAAATGTGAATGTTATTGATACAACGATTACCTTAAAACTTCAGGAAGGAGAATTTTATTTAATTGAGAAATGCGCAGCCGGAGGATTTTATTCATTCGAATACCGGGCAACTTTTGGCGGCGTGTTGCTGAATGCAATTACATTGGGTAAGAAACGTCAGGTGAAAGTAAAATATGTATGTCTAAAACAATCTGATTAACATGGCAACTACTATCAAACATGAAATTGGAAGTTGGAATACGTTTCATAACAACGGACCATTTCCAACCAAAGCATTGTATATAACATCGTTGGAACAAAAAGGGAATATGCCTTCTGTAACAGATCGTTATAACGATGCGGCAAAAGAAATTCAACGTTTAATAAAAGCCGCCTTGGATAGTCAGCAGGGATTCAGGGCGTATGGCTCAGCATGGTCAATGTCGCACATTGCCCATCAGAAAGACAACATGCACTTCAATGCAGCGATGAATCTAAAAAGAGCTGTTTCAGCTGATGAGATGCACGTAAATTCAAGCTTTTCACAGGAAAATTTGTTTTTCTTTCAATGTGGAAATGTGATAAAAGAGATCAGTAACTTCCTGTTTGAACAGGGAAAATCGTTAAAAGCCACCGGAGCCAGCAATGGGCAAACCATCGCAGGCTGTATATCCACCGGCGTTCATGGTTCAGCCTGGGATGTGGGTTCAGTGCAGGATAGCGTGGTTGGAATCAATCTGATAATCGGTGATACTGTTGATGATATTGTTTATGTGGAACGACACTCCAAACCTGCGATGAATGATCTATTTGCAAGCCGCATCAAAGCCAGGGTAATCAGAAATGATGGTTTGTTCAATGCCGCTTTGGTTAGCTTAGGTTCCTTCGGATTTATACATGGTGTTGTGATAGAAGTGGAAAATCGGTTTTTACTGAACCGCTATGTGAAAAAAATAGATAAAGAAATGGCATTGCATCTTTCGGAAACAATGGACTTCGAAAACTCGGATTTTAAAATTCCGGGTGAAACAGATGAAAATGGGAAGCCCAGTCGCCCGTTTCATTATAAAGTATTTATTAATCCCTATGTAAATGATTCAGAATATGTAGTGGAAATATTGTACAAAAAGCCATACCGAAACGATTATCCGGATCCGGTTCCAAAAATTAAAACAGCTGTGTACCGCGACCTTATTCTTTTATTTGCCCACATAGCTGAAAACTTTAAAAATAGTATTCCGAAACTCATAAAAGCATTGCAAACATCTATTTTACCTCCTCTTGATATGCAAGTAACGGGAACGATCGGCGAAATTTTCTGGGATGCGGGCTTTCAGGGTCCTGCCTATGCCTGTTCTGTTGGGATTGATCACAAAGATTCACCTAAAGCTTTGGAATTATTGGCCAACTTAGCCAAAAATGAAGGACCAATTCCGGGAATTTATGCCATGCGTTTCGTGAAACAATCGGGTGCAACGCTTGCTTTTACTAAATTCCCGGTAACGTGCATGCTCGAAATTGACGGATTGATTTGGAACCCGAAAGATAATAATATCAGTTTGCAAAAATTTTGTACACGCATTATTGAAGTGTTGCAAGCCAACAATATTGCTTTTACTCAGCATTGGGGTAAAAATGCCGACTGGTCTTTTCCCGGATTAGTTCAATATATGTATGGTAATAAGGCAAAAGAATGGATGGAATACAGAAGTTCATTGCTCCGGAAGGAAACAGCAGAGCTCTTTTCCAATGATTTTCTTAAGGATACAGGATTGTCAG
>JAUYEQ010000403.1 GCA_030691295.1 Bacteroidota bacterium | reverse complement strand
AAAAAGAAGAAACCTATAATACGAATGTTAAAAACAAACAGCTGTACTGCATCAATCTTACCACAAAAAAAATCAGTCAGCTCACTTTTAGTTCCTCCCCAATGAATGGTGAAATCGTTTCTGAAAAAACCAAAACAATTTTCTACCAAATAAAAGACAGTGTCTTCTCTCTTCAACCTTCAACAAAAGAAGCAAAGCTGGTTTATGTTTTTCCTGAAGATTTTAAAGCCGGAATCACCACCGTCAATGCCGATGGTACCTTGCTTGCCGGTTCGAGGGCTACCGATGACGAAAAACAAATTCTGAAAAATAATCCTAAGAAAAGCGATTTTTTCAATTTAATTTATGAAGCAAAACTACCTAAAACATTGTTTACCATCGAAATAAAAACAGGTCAGCTTAATAAACTATTTACCGATAGCGCATGGCTGAATCATGTACAATTTTCTTCTGTAAACCCTGACTTGCTGATGTTTTGCCACGAAGGTCCCTGGCACAAGGTTGACAGGGTCTGGACAATCGATGTGAATACAAAACAGGTTACTCAGATTCATCACCGCACCATTGACCGGGAAATATGGGGTCACGAATGGTTTGGCAAAAGTGGAAAGACCATCTGGTTTGATCTGCAACAACCAAGAGGTGAAACTTTTTTTGTAGGCGGTTACGATATCGCTACAGGCGAAGAAAAGAAATACAGTCTGGAACGAAATGAATGGAGCGTACATTACAACTCCAATTCTACGGAAACCCTTTTTGCAGGCGATGGCGGCGATCCGGGCTCTGTAGCCAAAGCTCCCGATGGACAATGGATCTATCTGTTTACTCCTGATGGCGATAAATTCAAGTCAGAAAAGTTGGTAAACATGAAACATCATCAATACAAACTGGAACCGAATGTTCATTTTAGTCCCGACGATAAATGGATCATTTTCAGGGCAAATTTCGAAGGCGAATCCAATGTTTATGCGGTAGAAGTGAGCAAAACAGAAGGTTAAATTTCCCTAAAAAAGCGAAAGAAAAACTAAGTGTTGGGATAAGCCGATAGTACAGGATTCTCTTAACGATTTATAGTTTTAACTTGGTATCAAATATTGAAAAGCTATAACTTATGGGATTTCAAAAACTGTCAGGTATAGTGAAAATTAAAAAATAAACCATCTATTTCATAGTCACCATGAATAAACACTCAAAAAATTCAATATTGACCGGAATTCTACTGGCGATATTGCTGTTTACTTATTCTCCTTCCCAAAGTCAATCAAAAGTCAATCAAAAGCCAGGCTGGCCGCAAATTACACAGGAAGCAAAACCCTGGAGCCGCTGGTGGTGGATGGGCAACAGTGTCAATCCATCCGATTTGAAAGCCGCGATGGAAGCCTATTCCAAAGCCGGTTTGGGCGGATTGGAAATCACACCGATATACGGAGTGCATGGCTACGAAGATAAATTCATCAAGTTTCTTTCTCCTGAATGGATGGATCAACTGAAATATACGCTTCAGGAAGGCAAGCGCCTTGATATGGGCGTTGACCTCGCAATGGCTTCGGGCTGGCCTTTTGGCGGTTTGTGGGTTACTCCCGAAGATGCCTGCAAATACATGGCGGTGCAATCGTATGCACTAAAGGAGGGGGAGCAGCTTCCGGAGAAAGTTGAAATGATTCAGGAGCCCATGTTGCGATCAATCACGCGCAAAAATCTTGTGATTTCACAACTGAAATACCCGGTCAGCGCCAATGCCGACAGTCTGCAAAACTGGGCCATCGATCAGGTGCGCTACCCCAATCCGATGCCGCTTCAGGCGCTGATGGCCTATTCCGATAAAGGTGAAATTCTGAATTTAACATCCAATGTTGGTTCAGACGGAAAACTTAACTGGACAGCAACTGCCGGATTGTGGAAATTATTCGCGGTTTTCGAAGGCTGGCATGGCAAAATGGTTGAGCGCGCCGGTCCGGGTGGCGAAGGCGATGTGATCGACCACTTTTCGGCCAAAGCGATCGATAATTACCTCGAACATTTTACAAATTCATTCAAAGGTCACGATATTAGCGGATTGCGTTCGTATTTCAACGATTCCTACGAGGTGGACGATGCGCGGGGCGAAGCAAATTTTACACCCCTGATGTTCGACGAATTTCAGAAACGGCGTGGCTACGATATTCGCGAATACCTTCCCGGGTTATTGGGGCAGGACACTCCTGAGTACAATCAGCGGGTACTCACCGATTACCGCGAAACCATTTCTGATTTGATCCTAGAAAATTACACTAAACGCTGGCACGATTGGGCAGCGAAAGGTGGAAAAATCATCCGCAACCAGGCTCACGGCGCTCCGGCAAATATTCTCGATTTGTATGCTGCTGCCGACATTCCTGAAACCGAAGGCGAAGACATTGTGAAAGTGAAAACTGCTTCGTCGGTAGCGCATGTGATGGGCAAAAAGCTGGCTTCGTCCG
>JAUYEQ010000514.1 GCA_030691295.1 Bacteroidota bacterium | reverse complement strand
CACTTCGACAAGCTCAGTGCGGCGCTGAGACTGAGACTGAAAACTGAGACTGACCACTCTTTTCCCCTCAGCTTATCGAGCTCCAGTTGAATTCAGTGTTTTTCATTTTGAGCAACTGATGAACCAATACAAGGTTTTCAGGCTTCTGGAGTTTCGGATCATCGTCCAGAATATCGGTCGCCTGATTACGGGCATGCTGCAGGATTTCTCCATCGCGTCCCAGGTTGGCAATTTTCAGGGTAAAACCAATGCCGCTTTGCTGGGTTCCTTCCATATCGCCGGGTCCACGCAGTTTAAGGTCAACTTCGGCAATCTCGAACCCGTCGTTGGTACGCACCATTGTTTCGAGGCGTTTGCGGCTTTCGTTGCTGATTTTATAGGAAGACATCAGCAAACAGAACGACTGCTCAGCCCCTCGACCAACCCTGCCGCGCAATTGATGAAGCTGGGAAAGTCCAAATCTTTCGGCACTTTCGATAATCATTACCGAAGCATTCGGAACGTCCACGCCAACTTCAATAACAGTTGTCGCCACCATTATTTGTGTTTTCCCTTCCTTGAAAAGGTTCATTTCTGCTTCTTTTTCAGCAGGTTTTAGCTTGCCGTGCACCATACTGATTGAATACCTTGGAAATACCTGTTTCAACAAATCATACCCATTCTCAACATTCTTCAGGTCGAGCTTTTCCGATTCTTTGATCAGTGGATATACCACATAAATCTGACGGCCAACCTCCACCTGATCACGCATAAAATCATACACCTGTTTGCGCCGGTTCTCGAAATAATGCATTGTTTGAATTGGCTTTCGTCCAGGAGGTAACTCGTCAATCACCGAAACATCCAGATCGCCATAAACTGTCATGGCAAGGGTTCGCGGGATGGGAGTAGCCGTCATTACCAAAATATGAGGTGGGGTAAATTCATTCTTTTTCCAGAGTTTGGCGCGCTGGGCAACGCCAAAACGGTGCTGTTCGTCAATAATTACCAACCCGAGTTTTTGCAGAATCACCTTGTCTTCAATCAACGCATGGGTTCCGACCAGCAATTGCAGACTGCCATTTTCCAACTGTTCGTGAATGATCGTTCTTTTGGCTTTTTTGGTCGATCCGGTAAGTAAAGCAATCGAGATTCCCAGTCCGTCGGTCATTTTTTTGATAGAATTATAATGCTGAATTGCCAGTATTTCCGTTGGCGCCATCAGGCAAACCTGATATCCGTTGTCGAAAGCAATCAGGGCGGTCATCAGCGCCACCAGTGTTTTTCCGCTACCCACATCGCCTTGTAGCAAACGGTTCATTTGCTTTCCGGAACCCATGTCTTTCCTGATTTCCTTAATTACTTTCTTCTGTGCATTCGTCAGCTCAAAAGGCAGATAGCTGCTGAAAAACGTATTCAGATTGTAACCCACCTTCGAAAAAACGAAACCCTTGAAAGCATCCTCGCGCTTGTGTTTCAGGCTTAAAATCTTTAACTGAATAAAAAAAAGCTCCTCGAATTTCAACCTGAACAGGGCGGCTTTCAGGAGGTTTGGATTTTCAGGAAAATGAACCTGCCGGAGCGCAACGGGCAGCGACATTAATTTCAAACGTGAAATCAAGGATTGCGAAAGTGTTTCGGAGATTTTGCCTTCGATTTGTGCGGATAGGCTAAATTGAAATTTATTCAGAGCTTTGCTCGTCATAAATTTCTTTTTCATGTTCTCCGTAGTATTGTAAAAAGCCTGAAATACACCAGTGGAGATTGGCTTATTTTCTACCGGCTCCAGTTCCGGATGAACCATGTTTATTTTTCCGTTGAAAATGGAGGGTTTTCCGAAGAGGATGTATTCAACGTTTGCCCGGATATTTTCCCTTACCCATTTTACTCCCTGAAACCACAACAATTCCATTACACCCGAATCGTCGCGAAAATGTGCTATCAGCCGCTGGCGCACCCCTTCTCCGGTAGTTTCGAAGCGGATAATCACTCCCTTGAGCTGAATATAGGGCATGTTGTTTGTTACTTCCGAAACCTTGTAAAATTTCGTCCGGTCGATGTATTTGTAGGGAAAATAATACAGGAGGTCGTTGAAGGTGAAAATCTCCAATTCCTTTTTTAACAGTTCGGCCCGCTGAGGACCAACACCGGGTAAAAATTTAATATCCTGATCCAGATAATCTGACATCCGGCAAAGATAAAGATTATATATTTGTAACAAACCGGAGGTTCAGTCAACTAATTGATGCGAAACAAAACCACACACAATGGAAACAGTGATAAAGCTTGAGAAAATTGTAAAAAACTACAAAGTAGGCACACAGATAGTCAGGGCATTGCGCTCCGTTTCACTTACCATCAACAAAGGCGAATATGTGGCAATCATGGGTGCATCCGGTTCAGGAAAATCGACATTGATGAATGTTATTGGATGTTTGGATACCCCTACCAGCGGAACTTATATATTAAGCAAATCAGATGTCAGTCACCTGTCTGACGACGAACTGGCCGAAATCCGTAACAAGGAAATCGGTTTCGTGTTTCAGACTTTCAACCTTTTGCCACGAAATACTGCCCTCGAAAATGTGATGCTGCCATTGGTTTACGCCGGAATAAAAAAGCAGGAACGTATCATGAAAGCGGAAAAAATTCTGGCTGAAGTAGGTCTTTCCGATCGTGTTGAACACAAACCGAATGAACTGTCGGGCGGACAGCGGCAGCGTGTGGCAGTTGCACGTGCACTTGTCAATAATCCATCCATTTTGCTGGCCGATGAGCCAACCGGAAACCTTGACTCGAAAATTTCAGAAGAAATTATGCAATTGTTTGCCGAGATTCACCGCAAAGGCAATACGCTGATTGTGGTTACCCATGAGGAAAGTATTGCATTGCATGCCCATCGCATCATTCGCCTGAAAGACGGAGAAATAGAATCAGACGTTGTGAACGAAAATCCGGTTTATTAAGTATGAAAATATATACCCGCACAGGCGACGACGGAACAACTGGTTTGATTGGAGGTTCCCGTGTTAAAAAGTACGACATCCGGCTCGAAGCTTATGGAACGGTGGATGAATTAAACTCTTATATTGGGGTGGTACGGTCGCTTCAATCTGACAAACATGCCGATCAGGTACTCGAAAAAATTCAGAATAAATTATTTGTAATTGGTGCTCATTTGGCCACCGACAATTCCATTACCTTAATAAAAAAGCAAATGCCTGTTGGCAAAACCGACATTTTGATACTTGAACAGGAGATGGACGACATGAATGAACTGTTGCCCGAACTCCGGAACTTCATTTTGCCGGGTGGTTGCCAGGCAACTTCGTTTTGTCATGTGGCACGAACCGTTTGCAGGAGATCTGAACGGCTGATTGTTGAATTATCAGACAAAGTGGAGGTTGAAACTGACCTCATCATCTACATGAACCGATTGTCCGACTACCTATTTGTGCTGTCAAGAAAGGTATCGATGGACCTGAAAGCACCGGAAATACTGTGGTCTCCGGATATTAATGAATAAATAATTAAAATGTATAGAGAATACGTTTTTTTATTATATTCGCAAGAGTAAAAAAAAAACGAGTTAGCAACCACAAAATTTCAAAAAATATGTACTGGACACTTGAATTAGCCTCGAAATTAGAGGATGCACCTTGGCCAGCGAGCAAAGATGAGTTGATCGATTTTGCAATCCGTAGCGGTGCCCCACTTGAAGTAATTGAAAATCTGCAGGAGATTGAAGACGAAGGGGAGATATATGAAAGTATAGAAGATATCTGGCCGGATTATCCGAGCAAAGATGATTTCTTTTTTAATGAAGATGAATATTGATCATCGTTAAACAAAACAAAAAAAGCAAGGCGTTCGGCCTTGCTTTTTTGTTTTGTTTTTTTTTGTAGAGACAGGGCTTTGCCCTGTCTCTACAATTTGCCCTGTCTCTACAAAAACAACCACCTATTTTGATCCAATTAATTCAATAAAAGTTCCATCAGGATCCTGCACCAACACAAACTGACGCGTTTCGTCGAGCATCGCAGGTGTTTTGCCAAGCATTTTCACATCGTGCTTTTTGATACGTTCCAGAAGTGGTTTCATCGATTTCACAAATATTGTGATGTACTGCACACCAGTATCATCGGGCACATAAGTTTGTTTGGGATGAGTCGCCTTTTTGCCAAACG
>JAUYEQ010000400.1 GCA_030691295.1 Bacteroidota bacterium | reverse complement strand
TCAATTGGAGCTGGATTTGATTTATTGGCAAATCCAAATAGTGCAAGAAAACACGTTGGGAACCGATTCGAAGAACTAGTAAAAGCCATTTTTACAGAAATCGGCATAGCCAATAAAAGAACTGTTCTTCAAATTCCTTATAAAACAGACGAAGGAGAAAAGACATATAAGTGTGAAAACGATCTGATTCTTTCGCCTTATAGTAAGGTTAAATCAACCAACAAACATCTCGATGAACACGAAATTGTTGTTTCAGCTAAAACAACCTCTAAAGACAGAATGGGAAAAATGTTTATAGACAAGATGTTACTTGAACGATTTGTAAACCACGATCAAAAAGTAATCGGGATTTTCCTGAATGATGTTCAGCGAAAGGAGAACAATAACATAAGTTTTACGCTGGTTTCAGGTTTATTTATGGTCTATTCCAAATTTCTGACCGAACTCGAAGGTGTATACTATCTTGACCCTCCTCCAAATGCGTTGAAAGAACCATTTAATAAGTATATGAAGCCATTTTCTGAATTGGTAACCAAGGATATTTGGAAATTACTCTCCTCTTAATTTTGATCTTCGCTTTTGAGAATCTTCTTCATCCTTACAGGTAAGAATTCTCTTGATGTGAATTTTGTCTGACAATCTATTTTTTATGACCGAGCAATATTCATCTTCTAATTCAGTTCCGATCCAACGTCTTTTATAGGCTTCGGCTACAGCATAAGTGGTGCCGGAACCACCAAAAGGATCAAGAATTAAACTGTTCTGATTTGAAGAGGAAAGAATTATTTTTCGTAATAACTCAACTGGCTTTTGCGTAAGGTGACTTGTTCTTTCCCACGATCCATTAGAAATGGTCGGAATCTCCAACACGTCTTTAGGCTTAGCTCCCAGCGGATTAGGAGTCCATTCATAATTAGTCTTTTTTCCATTTGAAAACTGTGAAGTTTCGGCTTGTCCTCTTTCAGGATATTTAAGTGTATGTTCGTTGTATGGAATCCTCACCTCATCAATATTGAAGATAAAATCCTTGCTTTTTCGTAAATGCAAAATACTTTCATGGGACCGTCCCCAATCATTTCCCAAATTACCTTTGTTCCGATAAAACCAAACCAACCACTTACATCCCTGGAACAAACTTGAAGCACTCCATTTTAAATCTGCCAGAATTTCAGAGAAACCACAAACATAAAGCGAACCTGTTTTTTTTAGTACACGATGCGCTTCTTTTATCCATTCCATGCTCCAGTCAACGTATTCTTTCTGAGAAGAAAACGTATCCCATTCGGCCTTTTTAATATTATACGGAGGATCAGCAAAAATTAGATCAACAGACTCACTTTCTAAAGTTTTTAAGAATTCAATTGCATCATGTTGGTACAACTTTCCATATTTTGTTTCAAAAAAAGGCTCTATTTCCAATGACAATAAATCCGGGCTGGAATACATCAGTTCAAGCTGCAAGTCTTCTACCAATGACAATACACTGCTTTCAGGATAAACCCTGTAATTGTTAATTGGATGGCGAACACTCTCAAATTTCTTTGATTTGTCCCAGCGTCTTAATGTTTCGCTGCTAACACCCAAAAGCTTTGCTGCTTCACCAACTTTTACGAATTTTTCCATGATCATAATTTAGACAAACCTTACACAAGGTTACACAGCAAATATACACATTGAATTTAAAAATGAGATTAAAGTTGAATAAAAGTATGAAAAAAGCTTCGGGAATTTGACCATTCGATTACTACAGAATGATCGCCTAATGACAATCATTGACTCACATTACCCGAATCTTCACCATTAAGTCCAACCTTAAACCATCTGAACAAAAAAACTTTGTACTTTTGCTGAATATTTTTATAGAATACTTTTCATGAGAGAAGAAGAATTGAACAGCATTGCCTATTCAAAAAATGTAATTGAATTTATTACCGTCGCCAACGAATTCTGCAGTTTTTTGGAACGATCGGAAAGCCTCGAAACTCCCGGTTTTCTTGGTCGCTTACAAAAAATGCTTCCACTTTTATATTTGAAAGCCAGCTTGTTGCCCGAATTTGAATTTGAGGCTGAAGACGATTTGGAAAAATTTGTATCTGAAATGGACTACAACCTGATTCAGCAGAAAATCCTTCGTCATACGGGGGCTAACGATGATTATCAGGAAGTTTTTCTATCCGGAATGCAGTTCAGCGAATCGGCACTTACCGCCAGTATTTCAGAAAATGTGGCCGATATTTATCAGGAAATGAAAGATTTGGTAATGTCGTTTCGGATGCTGAACGATGAAGTAATGGAACAGGCAGTCTGGGAATGTAAAAATAACTTTTCGCAACTGTGGGGTCAATCGCTGGTGAATTGTTTGCGCGCAATACACAACCTCATTTATGCTGAAAACACACAGGATGAGCCGGATACTGCAAAAAAACAAAAATCAGAATCTAAAAATACAAACCGAAAACCTGATTGGTTGAACGACCGGTTTTCGTATCAGGGAGATTAGCAATGATTTACAAAGAGAGTATCGATAAGGAAGAATTGGCCGAATTGCCACTGATTCAGTTTGAAGGTGAAATAATGCTGGTTGAGACCAAAGAAGCCTATTTGATTTCAATTGAATATCTGGCACAACAAAAAGTGCTGGGTTTTGATACCGAAACCAAACCAGCTTTTAAAAAAGGAGTTGTTTACGAAGTTGCCTTGCTGCAACTGGCTACCAAAGACCGCGCGTTTTTATTCAGGTTAAACAAAATTGGCTTGCCAAACGGACTCAAAAACATACTTTCAAATCCTGAAATCGAAAAAATTGGTGTCGCTATCCGCGATGATATTAAAGGATTACAGAAGATGAACCATTTTAAACCCAGTGGTTTTATCGAATTGCAGGATAGGGTTAAAGACTACGGCATTCAGGATTTTAGCCTAAAAAAAATATCAGCCATTGTTTTGGGGTATCGAATATCCAAAGCTCAGCGGGTTACCAACTGGGAAGCGCTTGAACTTTCGGAAGCTCAGCAGATTTATGCCGCCACCGATGCATGGGTTTCACACCGCATTTACGAATCACTCAATCAATAAAAAACATGACAAAAACATACAGCCAGGTTGTACTGAAATCAGGCAAGGAACAATCGCTGCTACGCTTTCATCCGTGGATATTTTCGGGAGCAATTAATGAAATAATTGGAAAAGTTGAAGAAGGTGATGTAGTTGAAGTTGTTTCAAACAAGAAAGAATTTCTTGCAATGGGTCATGTTCAGATTGGCTCGATTGCAGTACGCATTTTCTCGTTCGGGAAAGTTGAACCCGATTTTGATTTCTGGAAAGGCAAGCTTGACCGCGCTTTGGATGTTCGGAAAAAGCTTGGTTTGGTTGATAACGATCAGACCAACGTATATCGTTTGGTGCATGGCGAAGGCGATGGAATGCCAGGGCTGATTGTGGATTTCTACAACGGAACAGCAGTGATTCAAGCACATTCAGCCGGAATGTTTCTGATTCGGGAAACGCTGGCAAAAGCCTTAAAAGAAGTGATGGGCGATCGTCTGGTTGCCGTTTACGATAAAAGTGAAAAGACCGTTCCATTTAAAGCCGACCTGGAACCAAAGGATGGCTATTTGTTGGGAGAGTCTAAAGTTTTTGAAGTTCAGGAATACGGAAATCGCTTTAATGTGGACTGGGTGGAAGGCCAAAAGACAGGTTTTTTCGTCGATCAACGCGAAAGCCGACGTTTGGTGCAGGAATATTCAAAAGACCGTAAAGTGCTGAATATGTTCTGTTATTCAGGCGGATTTTCGTTTTATGCCATGCGCGGTGGCGCAAAAGTTGTTCATTCCGTTGATTCATCTGCCAAGGCCATCGAGCTGACCAACGAAAATGTGAAACTGAATTTCCCCGAAGATACGCGTCACGAAGCTTTTGTGGCTGATTGTTTCGATTATATGGACAAGAATCAGGGAAAATATGATCTGATTATTCTCGATCCTCCGGCTTTTGCCAAACACCGCGGGGCTTTACCTCAGGCATTAAAAGGATACAAACGACTTAACCTGAAAGCATTTCAGCAAATTGCACCGGGCGGAATAGTGTTTACCTTTAGTTGTTCGCAAGTGGTAACCAAAGATAAATTTCGCGAAGCAGTATTTTCTGCTGCTGCTATTTCAGGAAGAAAAGTCCGTATACTGAACCAACTTGTTCAGCCGGCAGACCATCCTGTAGATATTTACCATCCTGAAGGAGAATATTTGAAAGGACTGGTACTCTATGTGGAATAGTGTACCATAATTATTTGGATTACTGTTTTGCCGTGACAATCCCTTTTATCAGCAATACAACAGGTGTGTTTTTTGCATTTGAATTAACAGTGACTGTTTTATTGAACGCGCCCGCAATATTGGTATTGTAGGCTACTTTAATGGTGCCGGTTTCGCCCGGAGCAACCGGGGTTCTGGTCCAATCAGGACTAGTGCAACCACACGAAGCTTTTACTTCATTAAGAATTATAGGTGCTTTTCCCTTGTTGACAAACTTAAATTCGCAATTGCCATCGGCACCCTGAATAATGGTGCCGTAATCATGTGCCATTTTATCAAAAACTATAGAATCCTGTGCACTTGCAGGATTTACCTGTGCCTGCATACTTAAAGAAGCAAAAAGCACCATAACCATAACTAACAATGAATTTTTCATTTTGTAAAATTTATTTATTTTGTTGTTTTTACAATTTTCGAGCCATCAATTTTCGGGCGAAAAGTATAAATAATATTTATTGCTTGTTCTCTTACCTGAAAACAATTGTTTTAATCAATTCTTCGCCCACCACTTCATTCAGGCGAATACGAATGTCTTCCCTCATCATCAGCAATTCGTTCCGTACAATGGGCGAAGTTGTTTCTACAAACAGAGTACTATTCTGTATGTATAGATTTCCGGTATAACGGGCCACAGTTTTGCCCATCACCGTCTCCCACGATTTAATAAGATCCAGTTCGTTGAGTTTACGGTCCAGCTTATTTTCACGGGTATAACTCCTCAGAACATCGCTGATACTTTGGGTATTGTTTTTTCTCATTTTAGTTTAGTTTTTTACCTGACCATCGTTAATGGTAAAAATTCGCGATTCGGTATCCAAACGTGAAATCATCACATCGAGGTGCTCGCGGTTTGTATCGGTTATAAAAATCTGACCGAAATGATCGTCGGCCACCAGTTTCACGATTTGTTCCACACGGTTTTTATCCAGCTTGTCAAAGATATCATCGAGTAACAAGATCGGAGTTAATCCTGAAATTTCTTTCATAAAGTCGAACTGTGCCAGCTTCAATGCTACCAAATATGTTTTTTTCTGTCCCTGAGAGCCAAATTTTTTAATTGGATAACCGGCCAGTTCAAACTCAAAATCATCTTTGTGGATTCCGGTTGAGGTGTATTGCAGCATCCGGTCGCGGCCAATTGTACTTTTTAAAAGCTGGTCAAAATCATTGGTCAGCAAATCTGACTGCAATTTTAAACCAACCAGTTCCTTCCCTCCTGAAATTAGCTGATAATATTGCTGAAAAACAGGTTGAAGTTTGTCGATGAAAATCATTCGTTCGGCATGTATCTGTTGTCCGTATTTGACAAGCTGATCGTCCCAGATTTCAATCGCTTCCAACTGGAATGCATTTCTTCCGGCAAACTGTTTGAGCAAATTATTACGCTGAAGCAAAGCCCGGTTGTATCTGATCAGGTTTTCGAGATAAACGGCATTGTACTGCGAAATTACCATATCAACAAACCTGCGGCGTTCTTCGCTCCCTCCTGAAATAAGGTTGGTATCCAAAGGAGTTACAATAATCAAAGGAATCAGACCGATGTGCTCCGATAATTTCCGGTATTCTTTCTGGTTCCGTTTAAAGATTTTCTTTTGGGTTCTTTTCAGGCCGCAATAAATGGTTTCTTCCGAATCGAGTCGTGAGTATTTTCCCTGGATCATAAAAAAATCCTGATCAAAACGTATATTCTGGGCATCGATTGAATTCAGAAAACTTTTGCAAAACGACAAATAATAAATTGCATCCATCAGGTTGGTTTTTCCTGCGCCATTATTGCCAATGAAACAATTTAAGCCATCAGTAAACTTGAATTCAGAATGTTCAAAGTTTTTAAAATTTACGATCGATAATTCTTGAATAAACATATTTTCAGGACCATTTTGACGGAACAAAACTACAAATTTCTGCAACGGAACCGATGAAAATATTCGATTAAGAAGCGATTAACATCAAAGTGTTCATTAATATTCAATTTAAAATCTGAAAACTGCCATTTATTTTTGAAAATAATATATTTTTGCCTCACGATTTTTGAAAATATACTTTACGAAATGACAAAAGACAAAAAAAACAACCAGGCTGATAATTTAACCGAAGTAGAAAGTGCGTTAACCAAAACTGAGCAATTTCTCGAATCAAACCAAAAACTGATTTCAATAGTGATTGGTTCAATTGTAATTGTAGTAGTTGGGTATCTAGCATTAAACAAGTTTTACCTCGAACCACGCGATCAGGAAGCAAAAGATCAAATGTACGTGGCCCAGAATTACTTTGAAAAAGATTCATTCAATCTGGCTCTCAACGGAGATGGTGGGAACCTTGGATTTCTTGATATTATTGACGACTTTGGCTCTACTGATGCCGGCAATCTGGCAAAATATTATGCAGGAGTTTCCTATTTGCAAATGGGTCAGTTTGAAGATGCCATTGAGTACCTGCAAAAATTTAAGACGGATGATATACTGTTAAAACCTATTTCAATTGGCGCTCAGGGCGATGCTCAGCTTGAACTTGGAAAAACAGACAAAGCGCTTGACTTATACACCAAAGCATACAAGTTGAATGAAAACGAGCTGACAACTCCGATTTATATGCTCAAAGCTGCTGAGTTGCTCGAAAGCACTGGTAAAAGTGCAGAAGCGCTGAAAATATATGAAACCATCAAACAAAAATTTCCGGAGAGCAACGAAGGAAGAAACATTGATAAATACATTGCCCGCGCAAAAGTTAAAGCGAACAGCTAAAAACGTTTTTAAACTGACAATATAAAAAAGTCCCCTCATTGCAGGGGATTTTTTATTTTTACACAAATTTTAAATCCACAAAATGGCTACAAAAAATTTATCAGAATATGACCTGTCTTCAGTTCCTTCAGCTTCAGAAATGAAATTCGGGATTGTGTTGGCAGAATGGAACTATGAAGTAACAGGCGCATTGGCACAGGGTGCTGTTGATACATTGCTGAAACATGGTGCAAAGGAAGAAAATATTGTATTAAAGCATGTTCCCGGAAGTTTTGAACTGACCCTGGGCGCTCAATACCTCGCAGAATTTACCGGGTCTGATGCAATCATCATTCTGGGCTGTGTAATTCAGGGAGAAACCCGCCATTTTGATTTTATCTGCGAAGGAGTTACGCAGGGAATTACCAACCTGAATATCAAATACAACAAGCCATTTATATTTGGTTTACTTACCACCGATAATCAGCAACAGGCACTCGACCGTGCAGGTGGAAAGTTGGGAAACAAAGGTGACGAAGCGGCTGTTACTGCCATTAAAATGCTGGCATTGAGAGATGATCTGACCAAATAAAAAAAGGGGCTTTCGCCCCTTTTTCACTTAAAACCAAACTAATTATCCACTATTGACCCGGACCGCCCTGGCCCCCCATGCGACCCGGACCGTTCCTTCTGTTTTCAGCACGCTTTTTCAGCATTTCATCGTACAACTTGATCTGGTCAGCCTTCAAAATAGCTTTGATCTCCTTGTCTTTTTCAGCCTGAACTTTGGTCATTTCAGCACGCATTGCCGTCCGTTCTTCATCACTTGCGTCGCGCATTTTTGACCAATCGACTGTAGATTGTTTTTCCAAGTACTTTTTGTTGATCGCAGTCACTTTGGCTTCCTGATCCTTGGTCAGTTTCAGTTGCTCAACCAACTGTTGAGTCTGACGCTGTAACCTTTGTTCCGGAGTCATCTGCTGACGGTCGCCCATTCCTCCGGGCCTGCCTGACTGCTGAGTTCTTGATGGACGTTCGCCACCACCACGTTCCTGTGCGAAGGTAATTCCTGATAAAACCAGAAACATTACCATTAATATGCTTATTTTTTTCATTTGATTGATTTTTAAATACCGATTTGTTTATTTACTGATGCATTGACTGTTTCATACCAAAAAAGTTTAATCCGAAAATTAAAAAAAATCACACAATTAGTGGAAATCGACATTCAAAAAAAAGTCACATGAAAACCTGATTGAATGGTCAATATGTCTATTTTTGAAAAAATTCAAAACCAGCAACATTGAAAGCACTTATTTTTGCAGCAGGGTTGGGAACCCGCCTGAAAGAACATACCAGCGATAAGCCAAAAGCATTGGTTCAACTTGCCGGAAAACCATTGCTGCAACATGCCATTGAAAAACTGATATCACATCAAATAACCGATATTACCATCAATGTATTTCATTTTGCCGATCAGGTTATTTCTTTTCTGGAAAATCATTCCTTCACCGGAATGCAGATTCACATTTCGGACGAGCGTGAAGAATTGCTCGATACCGGTGGCGGGTTAAAAAACGCGGAGGAATATTTGGCAGGAAACGAACCAATCCTGATATACAATGTAGATGTGATCAGCAATCTTGATTTGAATTTACTTGAAAGACATCATTTAACTTTGGGTTCGCTGGCAACTTTGGTGGTTAGACAGAGGGATACTTCCAGATATTTGATGTTCGATCAGCAACTTCAACTTGCCGGATGGAAAAATTTCAGCAACGGCGAAACAAAAATAAGCCGTGTGGATAAATTTGACAATTCGATTCCCTATGCATTTAGCGGAATTCAGATCGTCCAACCCGAAATATTCAGGCTGATTACAGAAACCGGCAAATTCCCAATCATGGATCTGTATCTGAGACTGGCTCAAACCGAATCCATTTATGGCTTCGTTGATACCTCGACCGTCTGGATGGACCTTGGCAAACCGGATCAGCTGAAAATGGCTAAAACGCTCTTCAGTTAAATTGCCGAAATGTTATGATTAGTGAATTTTGCCACAATGTAAAAACAGTATTGGAACAAAGGAATGTAGAATAACCAATATTGAATATCCAAAACCTTCGCGACCCCGGACTTGGAACCTGGAACTTTTAACTTTGAACTACAAGTGCTCCCCAACCGCACGGGCAAAAGCGCTTTCTTCGTTCGACCGGGCAGGTAAAAACAATTCTTTTAATTCCTGCGGTCCGTTTTCAACGATATATGAAAAGTTGGTGAATTCAAGCAAATCCATATCGTTGAAATCATTCCCGATGCCCAGTGTATATTCATGTTCAATTTTTAGCCAATCGCACAAATATCTAACGCCGTTACCTTTCGAAACCGAATGGTGAAATATTTCCATCCAAATATAATCAGTCTCAAGTGGAGAACTGGTTCTGACCACTTTTACTTCCGGAAAATTATTTTGAATATCTTCTTTTAAAGAATGAAAACGATCGGGATCATTTGGGAAAACAACTAAAAACTGACATGCTTCCGAATCAATATTTTGATTGGTTAAAAGTGCTTCAGAGTGAGACTGATGATAGTCGAAATATCTTTCAAATTCGGAACAGGGAACGCTTCCACGGAAGTACCAACATTTGAAATTCTCCGGAACAGGTTTAAAAAGGTGAAAATTCAGGTCGCGGGCAACAAGATAATCAGACAATTGCCGAACAACCGACTTATTTAGATTCTGATAAAACAGTAGCTTCTTGTTTTTCCAATCGTATACACCGGCTCCCGATGAGAAAACAACGTAATCGAAAGGAACATTGCTTGCAATCACGTCCTGCGTCTTTTGCAAATTTCTGCCAGTGGCCACCACCCTCAGAATTCCCTTCTCCCCCAACGAATCCAGAGCATCCAGATTCTCTTTTGAAATCGACTTGTCGTTCTTCAAAAATGTACCATCCAGATCGGTTGCGACAAGTTTTAACTTTTTTTCACTCTCCATTTTGTTTCAATTTTAGAAAACAACAGACGTATAGCTTGATTTGTTGGAAAAGCCAACGCATAGGCTTCAAATTTACTGATAAAAGTTTAAGACAAAAGCTCAATTTAAAAGGAACAAAAAAGCCTCAATTTTGACTTTTATCTTCAAACAAAGTGCGCTGGCCGAAATATAGAGATTACTTCAGCAGGTATCTCTATATTAGGGTTGATTTTATATCTTTGCTGACCAAAATTTAAGAATACTCACAGATGAAGATTGCATTAATCGGTTATGGGAAAATGGGCAAAGAGATTGAAAAAATCGCAGTTGACCGGGGACACGAAATAGTATTGAAAATTGACATTACCAATCCGGAAGACCTTACCATCCGGAACCTTCAAAAAGCAGATGTAGCCATCGAATTTACCATTCCTACTTTAGCAGTAAATAACTACAAGCTTTGTTTCGAAGCCGGAATCCCAGTGGTTTCTGGAACAACAGGCTGGCTCGATCGCAAACCGGAAGTTCTCGAAAATTGCGAAAAGCTGAACGGAACATTTTTCTATGCCTCCAATTTCAGTCTGGGAGTGAATATTTTCTTTTCGTTGAATAAAAAACTGGCAGCATTGATGGCCAACTTCGATGAATATAAAATTGAAATGACCGAAATTCATCATACCCACAAACTGGATGCACCCAGTGGTACCGCCATTACTTTGGCTGAAGGAATCATTGAAAATATTCCATCGAAAACCAAATGGGTAAATCAGGAAACTGAAAACGCTGCTGAAATCGGAATTATTTCTGAACGTATTGGTGAAGTTCCGGGAACCCATATCATTAAATACGATTCGGAAGTGGACTATATTGAAATTACGCACTGCGTAAAAAACCGGAAAGGCCTGGCCTTCGGAGCTGTTTTAGCTGCCGAATTTTCGCACGGGAAAAAGGGCGTTTTAACCATGAATGATTTGCTAAACATTTAAAATTCACGATAAAAATGAAAGAATTATTAACCAATAAATGGTTCAAATTTGCCGTTGCCGGACTTATTTACTTATTATGGGTGCTTTGGCTGCAAAATTTCTGGTGGCTGATTGGCCTTGCCGTTATTTTCGACATGTATATTACCAAGAAAGTACACTGGTCTTTCTGGAAAAAGAAAAACGCGCCGGATGGCAAACAAACAAAAGTGGTAGAATGGGTCGATGCTATTATTTTTGCGGTGATCGCAGCAACCTTCATCCGCATGTTTTTTATCGAAGCATACACGATTCCTACATCTTCGATGGAAAAATCGATGCTCATCGGCGATTACCTGTTTGTAAGCAAAACTTCCTATGGACCAAAACTGCCCAACACACCGCTGTCGTTTCCATTTGTGCATCATACGATGCCATTGTCGAAAACGCAAAAATCGT
Organism: Bacteroidota bacterium; assembly: GCA_030691295.1. Classification (GTDB taxonomy): domain Bacteria; phylum Bacteroidota; class Bacteroidia; order Bacteroidales; family Prolixibacteraceae; genus Aquipluma. The sequence goes on along the minus strand of JAUYEQ010000400.1, from coordinate 5,835 downwards.
ATGTTGAGTGGATTAAAAAACCTTACAAACGTATTGCAGGTTTTGGAAAAGTAAAAAACAACGATGTGGTAGTTTTCAATTTTCCTGAAGGAGATACTGTCGCAGTGAATGTTCAGAACCAAAGCTATTACCAGTTGGTGCGGAGCTACGGACGCGAACGTGTATGGCAGGAAAAAGAAACTTTCGGTGAAATTATCGCCCGCCCGGTTGACAAGCGCGAAAACTACATTAAACGTTGCGTAGGTATTGCCGGCGACGTTCTGGAATACAAGAACGGACGACTTTTCGTTAATGGAAAAGAGCAGAAACATTTCCCCGGAATGCAGTACGACAATGTTGTAACAACCGATGGAACTGGGATCAACAAACGCATGCTTGATGAAATGAAAATTGCGGAAGACGATCGCCACATGGCTTCCAACACGCAATATTTTTTCCCATTGACTCAGGAAAATGAAGAAAAACTGAAGGCAATGAAAAATGTAACTTCGGTTCAAAGAACTTTACTTCCTGCTGCAAACTGGGACCAAAATATTTTCCCTTACAGCAACAAATACCCTTGGAATGTTGACAATTTTGGTCCTCTGGAAATTCCAAAGAAAGGGCAGACCGTAAAATTAACAATTGATAACCTGCCTCTTTACGAGCGTATCATCGACTTGTATGAAGCCAACGACCTTAAAGTAACAGATAGCACCATCTACATTAACGGCGCAGTTGCCGACAGCTATACCTTTAAAATGGACTATTACTGGATGATGGGCGACAACCGCCATAACTCAGCCGATTCGCGTTACTGGGGATTTGTTCCTGAAGACCATATTGTCGGAAAAGCGGTATTCATCTGGCTTTCGATGGACAAAGATCAGCCATTTTATAACAAAGTTCGCTGGAGCAGATTGTTCTCATTTGTGCATTAAAAAACAAGCATGTCAGGTAAAGTAATTGTATTCTTTATTCTATCGGCTCTTCTGATCATCTTCACCATTCAGAACCACTTACTGATCAACATTCGCTTTTTCCACTGGGAGATAATTGATGTTCCTTTGGTGTTGGTGCTGATTGTTGGATTGATTTTCGGATTTTTGTTGGCATTGATGATGCAACTTCCGCGAATAATGAAGTTAAAGCGAGAATTGAAAAAAGTAATCAATGAACTTGAAAATGACCATGCTGTTGCCGACAAAGATGACGATATAACTTCTGAAGGAATTAAAATGGGAAGTGACTACAAAGGCGGATTTTTCAACGAATAATCATGACAGAATATACTGGAATACTTCTGAGTACCGCCTATTTTGCACCTGTCAGGTATTTTTCGAAACTGGCAGTTTATCCCGAAATTTACATTGAGCAGCACGAACATTTCATCAAACAGACTTATCGCAACCGGACAGTCATACTGGGGGCCAATGGACCCATCTCACTTATCGTTCCAGTTGAAAAAGGTCGCGAACAAAAAATAAAAATCAAGGATTTGCGCGTTGCTTACGACGAAGAATGGCAGCGAAACCATTGGCGAACCATTTTTTCAGCCTACAACTCCTCCCCTTTCTTTGAATATTATGCCGATGATCTGGAACCTTTTTTCCGAAAAAAATCAGTATTTCTGTTCGATTTCAATCAGCAAATTAGCGAAGCAATTCTCGAAATTCTCGAAATACCAACTGGATTAATCCTTACTGAAGCATTCGAACAAATACCGGATTGTTGCACGAATTTCAGGGAGAAGATCAGCCCAAAAGCACACCGGAACACAGTCGATCCCCAATTTAAAGCCCAACCTTACACACAGGTATTTTCCGAAAAATTCGGGTTCGTACCTGATTTGAGTATTCTGGATTTACTCTTTAACGAAGGACCATCGGCATATACTATACTGACTGATTGCTTTCAGAAATAAATAGGGGGATAATCAGGAACCAAAACAATGCCTGATAATCGATACAATTAAATGCGATGGCATCTTTATAAAATTCAGAATTTTTCTCTAAATTTAGTTTAAAATTAGACTATGAAAACCAAGCGTTTAGATTGGGGCTCATTGACAAACACAATTCTGCTGCATCTGTTGTTTTGGATAATCATTGTAACTTATTTTGCGTGGGGTTTTGGCTTAAAAACAAACCCTGTAAGATCTTTTATTAATGCCTCGTTCTATTTGCCTGGTTTTTTTCTTATGGCGTATTCCTTATCGTACATACTGGTACCCAGATACTTACTCACCAGAAAATTTTTATCATTTTTTATCGGTTTATTCATTGTTCTGGCTATTTGCATTTTATATACGATTATAGCACAACTTTCTTTAGACGATTCCAAAACTTTTAAAGGTATGACATTATCTGAAGGTAGAAATGTTTTGCCCTTTTTGCATGTCGGAGGCATTACACTTTCTATTAGGTTATTTCTATATTGGTACGAACAAAAACAACAAACCTTTGAAGTTGAGAGACAGAAAACCGCTGTGGAATTACAGTTATTAAAAGCACAGCTTCATCCTCATTTTTTATTTAATACGTTAAATAATTTATACTCTCACTCCCTTGAAGCATCTCCCAAATGTCCGGAAATTGTAATGAAACTTTCGGAACTTCTGCGTTTTATGATTTATGAGAGTAATGCTCCGAAAATCCCGTTGACAAAGGAAATTAAACTGTTGCGAAGTTATATAACACTGGAAGAGCTGCGTTATGGCGACCGGTTTGACATGTCGGTCACAGTTACAGGAGATGTTGAGAATTATCAGATTGCACCTTTTCTGCTGCTTCCATTCGTGGAAAATGCCTTTAAACACGGAACCAGTAAACAACTGGATCAATGTTGGCTAAGCCTGAACCTTTCCATGGAAGGTTCAGTAATGTACTTCAAATTGGTGAATAGTGTTGAAACTGATGAAGATGAAGAACAATCAAAACCTGGTGGCCTTGGTCTGCTGAATGTTAAAAGACGACTCGAACTATTGTACAAAAACAAACACAGTTTTGAGGCGAAAAGGTTGGAAGACTTTTTTGTTGTCAATCTCGAGGTTACACTTGAAAAGCTGGAAGAAAAATATGCAGAAACGGAAATATTGACAACACTGAAAGGTGTTTCGACATTACCTTAGTGGTTTAAACACTTGTAATATTTCAACCTGATTTAAGCAACTGAATGACAAAAAAAGTTCTGCCTAAAATTTAGAAAAGATGAAATATAAATGCATAATCGTGGATGATGAACCACCGGCGATTAAAATTCTTAAAAGCTATGCTGAGGCTTTAGAATATCTGGAAATCGTTGGAACTTGCAACAATGCCTTTCAGGCGATTGATATTTTGAATAAACAAAAGATTGATCTCATGTTTCTTGACATCAACATGCCGAAATTAATGGGAACACAATTACTGAAGACTATTCAGAATCCCCCGAAAGTAATTTTCACAACTGCCCATAGGGATTATGCCTTCGAAGCATTTGAATTGGATGCCATCGACTATTTGTTAAAACCCGTGTCATTTGAACGTTTTTTAAAAGCCGTCAATAAGTTTTGTCACGTCAATAATGTAGAAACAGAAGATACGAATATCAACACCCCTGGATTTGTATATTTTCGGGCAGACCGTAAAATGGTGAAAGTATTTTTAAAGGACATTACGTACATTGAGAGTTTCAAGGATTATAGCGTAATTCACAGGCAAAGTGATGACAATCTGAAAGTGAAGTATGCTATTGGCAGTGTTGAAAATATGTTGCCTCAGAAGTTGTTCCTGCGAATTCACCGATCATACATTGTGTCTATAAAAAAAGTGACTGCCGTTACCAATAATGATGTGGAAATTGGAAAAACTGAGATACCTATTGGCAAAAGTTATCCCGATGTGTTTAAAAAGTTGACATGCAACAACTCAATTCGTCCAAATGAAGACCATCTATTAAATTAGTTACCTGTCTTTTGAGAGTAACCCGATAGAATTCAACATAAGTAAAATCCGGCAAGAGTTGAGTCTAAGCCGGATTTTAGAATTTGTAGATTATAACCTTATTTCAACTCGCTTAAATTATTGTCATATACAAATCTTGCCAGTTCCCTCCCCATCTTTTCTCCTTGAACATTGTCATTTCGAAAACTATGGCCTGCATAAATTCTGGAAACAGCCATTTCCTCTGCAAGTTGTGAAAAACTTGCATAGCTTCTTTCTGTATTTGGCAAAGAATAACTCCCAACGGTAAATGATATATCATCCTTCCCAAAGTACATTTTAAACACTTCTGCACCCGCACTTCCCGCTGCCGCATAACTTGAAGGATAAGATGGCAATGGTGGTGTTGCCCTGGCACTTTGTAAAGGAACCCAGGCAGCATCTCGTGCTGTATCATTATTTCCATCGTTGTCACCTTCCTGGATCGCAGTAATGGGTCTCCAAAAACTGTAATAATAGATTCCGTCAAACGTGCTAATAAGTGCATCTGCCGCGGTCATCTGTATCAATGCAAGTAGCCGTGCAGTCTCCCAGCCATTCAGATTCTCCTGAACAGCCATTACTCTTGCAACCCTATTCATCATGCTCGGCATATTATCCGTTAAAAATACACCCATATTTGTTTGGTCCTGAGTTCTAATTGTACTTGCATTGCTTCCAAAACTTTTTACTTCATTGTAATCCGCAGTATATTCCGGAGAATTAATGTCATAGGGAGGTTCCGGACGAAACTGATCACCTGATAATATGCCAAATGGGTCAGTATCTCCCCAGGACGGCGCATAGACAGCATTTGCAGGCCAGGCAGGAGTAGCAAATTTAAAAGGCATTGTTGATCTGTATTGACCAGGCTCCGTTCCCTGCGGATAAGTCTCAAATTTAGGTAAAACATCATTCTGCCTTTTTGCCAGTATTGCCTGAGCAGCATCTTTACCAATTTGAATTCCACTGTCCTTCAATTCAGTATCTTCAATTTCGGACAGACCGGAAGCCAAAAGATCATCGGCGTTTTGTTTCGAATTTGGATATAAAGCTACCAATACATCATGTGCCGCTTGCGCCACTGCTGCATCAGCAACTGAATAAATGGTTTTTTTCGAAACTTCTTTTCCGTCATTCCAACTGTTATCAAGGGCATAGGTTTCATATTTGGGAACAACGTTGTTCAATGCGTCATGCATTGCCAAAGTAACCATTGCATAAATTCTCGATTCGGCAGGAGCTGGCATTTTATTATCAATGGCCATACTTAAAGCTTCATCCCATTTTAAAACCGTGGCATTGTTGTATGATTTTATCATACCATTATTTGCACGTTTGAGCTCACCGAAGTCGGTTATCTGATCCAATTCTTTTTTGTCGCAGGCGTACATTGCGAACAGCACAATTAAAGTGCTACCATAAAGTGTTAATTTTTTTTTCATGATTGTTAGATTTTTAGATTAATAAACACTTATTAAATTTTATTTGATTTTGATTTTGAGTATAAATATATTTCCAGTATTGGTCTCTGCTTTTATCGAGCTTTGAAGTAGCGAACCAATTAGCTGCCTTGCGTGATCGCCATGATATGGAACGCGGCGGCAGCGATCGATTCGAAGCGTTTGTCAGGTATATAGAAATAATCGGAGTTGTTGTAGCGCGTCCAACCTTGAGTGGCAAATGTCCATCCCTCAGTCGCAAGTGGGTGTTTAACCGGATTCCCCCAACCCCATAACGTCCCGTTGGTCGAGAGGCCGATGCTGAATCCCCAGCCTGCTGCGACCGCATTAAAACGCACATGTGACGGGGCATCTATCGCACCGCCAGTTCCATTACCCCATCCAGTTACCGTTCCGTTTGACCGGATGGCGAGTGCGTGTTCGTTTCCTGC
>JAUYEQ010000399.1 GCA_030691295.1 Bacteroidota bacterium | reverse complement strand
AAACCGATGGTACCAAAGGTCTGCCGCTTTTTGATACTTTCAACAATACAAACATTGTGGCAGGCGCTGATTTCAAGAATAATACTTTTGATGTGCGCATTGACCATACTTTAGCAGTTCCCGGCAAACCATACAAATATGATCCGAACTTTATTTATGAGCAAGGCTGGTCACGTTCAGGAGTAACATACGGGCATTTTGCTTCGTTGAAAGAAGTTCAGCATTACACATGCGCATGCTTCCAGAAAGTTCCACCGTTTATGGCAGCATCGAAAAACACTGATATCATCCGTTATGCTGATGTGTTGCTATGGAAAGCAGAAGCATTAATAGAACTTGGCCGTCAGAATGAAGCCCTTCCAATTATCAATGAAATCAGAACAAGAGCCATGAACAGCACCAATAAATTGAAGGACAAAAACGGAGCACCTGTTTCAAATTACTTTATGGATACCTACAAACCTGGTGTTAACTGCACCTGGTCACAGGATTTTGCCCGTACAGCCTTGAGATGGGAAAGACGCCTGGAATTTGCAATGGAAGGAATCCGCTTCTTTGATTTGGTACGTTGGGGAATCGCAGCAGAATATCTGAATAAGTATTTTACCGAAGAAACACCCGAAAGACAATACCTGAAAGATGCGCAGTTTACCAAAAACAAACACGAATATTTCCCGATCCCGCAGAAACAGATCGACTTTAGCAAGGGTTTGTACAAACAAAACTATGGATGGTAATTTTAAAAGTAGCTTATAACTTTAAATTATAATAAAATGAAGAATTTCATAAAATATACATTTATTCTCACCTTATTTATCGGATTGTTCCACTCCTGTGAAGATAAATATACCTCCACTTTAGAATTGGATAAGGATGTTACCATTGCAGAATTTACTGTTAATGGAGTGAACGGTGTAATCAATGAGAAGAACAAAACCATTGTTGTGACCATGCCCGATGGTACTGATGTCTCAAAAATCAGCCCCATAGTAAAAATTGCCGAAGGAGCGGTTATAACACCAGCGATTACGTCGAACATGGATTTTAGCGAGCCAATTGAATTTACCCTGGTAAATGGCGATGTTTTCAGTAAATATACAGTTAATGTTTCCGAAGAGTTTTTCATTGGGTTTCTTGGAACCGCTGCAAGCGCATCGTCAATAGTTGATGATGACGAAAAAGCTGCCGCCGCTTGGTTCTTCCAGAATTATTCAAACGGGAAATACATCGGTTTTGATGATATTAAAAACGGGAAAGTTGATGTATCTAAATTTAGGGTTCTTTGGTGGTATTACGATTCAGGCCGAAATTTACCTGAAATCGCAAAAGACGCAACTGTTTTAAATGCCATTACCAATTTCTATAAAACCGGCGGAAATTTATTGCTGAATTCACATGCATGCGCTTATTTGTGGACACTTGGCCGTATGACCGACACTTACGAGATGGTTATTGGCGATGGTGAAGGTGGCGACAATCCTGATACCTGGGGCATTGGCGTAACCATTGGGGCTCATGACATGAGCAGCCACCCAATTTATAAAGGAGTTACTTTAAACCTTGAAGGCGATGGCTATAAGTCGGTTCCGGTAATTGGGCCGGGATGGAAAGAGGACCACAACTATGTAATTGTTTCGATTCCCGCCAAGCTTGGTGGATTACCCAATAACGACGAAGCTGCTTATACCGCTTTTACAACCAAACACAATGTAAAATGGCTTGGTGTCTGGGCCGGAATCCGGGACTATTGGATGGGAGGAGTTTTTGAATTTTCACCTACCACCGACTATAAAGGCAAATTGCTCTATTTAGGTATTGGTGGTATAGAATTCAGCCAAAATGCCAAAGGAGAAAGAAATCCATCAGGAGTAAATGCTTACCAAAGCAATATCAACTTGCTTACTAAGAATTCTTTAGACTATTTGGCGATTAAAAATTAGGGATGATTTAGAGCAGGGGTCATTTGATCCCTGCTTTTATCTTTCACTCTTGTTTTGTGCTTAATATATCCTGAAAACGCTTGAATGAAAACTAAACTCGTAATAATCCTTTTAATGAGCCTGATTGTTTTTGGGTGCAGTCAGAATGAATCTGATGAAACAGACGAACGTCAGGTTATGAAACATCATGACCTCAGACCTCTATATCATTTTACCCCACCAAAGAACTGGATGAACGATCCAAATGGAATGGTTTATTATGATGGCACTTATCACCTTTTCTATCAGTATTATCCGAATGGTGTAAACTGGGGTCCAATGCATTGGGCACACGCAACCAGCACTGATTTGTTTCATTGGGAAGACAAAGGCACCAAACTCTATCCTGATGAATTGGGTTACATTTTCTCAGGAAGTGCTGTTGTTGATAAAAATAATACTGCGGGTTTTAAAAGCAATGCCGATGCTCCTTTGGTGGCTATTTTTACACACCATCAAAATTTTGGGGGCCTGCAACAACAAAGTCTGGCTTTCAGCACCGACAAGGGAACCACATGGGTAAAATATTCGGGAAACCCGGTGTTGAAAAACCCCGGAATTACGGATTTCAGGGATCCAAAAGTGATTTGGTACGAACCCATGAGTAAATGGATTATGGTGCTGGCAGCCGGTAACAAGATTAAAATTTACTCATCACAGAATTTAAAAGACTGGAATTTCGAAAGTGATTTCGGAGAGAACCAGGGGTATCATGGTGGAGTATGGGAATGTCCGGATTTATTTGAATTAACTGACAGCAAAGGTGCACGCAAATGGGCACTGCTTGTTAGTATTGGCGGTAATGAATCGAGCGAGCCAAATGGCGGAAGTTCAACTCAATATTTCATCGGCAGTTTCAATGGAAAAACATTTACGGCGGAAAATCAGGAGGTTCTTTGGGCCGACTATGGGGTTGACAACTATGCCGGAGTAAGTTGGAGCGATATTCCTGAAAAAGATGGACGACGAATTTTTATGGGATGGATGAGCAATTGGGTTTATGCCGGCTCGACACCAACCATAGGATGGCGAGGCGCGATGACTGTTGCAAGAGAGGTTAAACTGGCGGAAACTAACGGTAAATACACACTTCATTTTCCACTGTTAAATGAAATAAATGCCTTGAAAGACGCTCAACAGACGTCAACGGCCAGCACTCTGTTGAACGGACTTGATCTGAACAAAAATGAAATTGTTGGCACCGGAAGCTATATGGTTGAAATGGAAATTGATGCCACGCTCACCGATGATTTCGAAATTTCGATGGGAAATGAACTTGAAAAAATGATCATCAGTTACAGTAAAGCAAATACTGAATTTGTTGTTGACAGGAGTAATTCCGGAATTACTGACTTCAGCCCAATGTTTAAACGACCGATTAAATGCAAGTTCATTCCGCAAAATTCAAAAATTTTACTCCAACTTTTGGTTGATAAGTCTTCACTTGAAATCTTTATTAATAAAGGCGAAAAAGTTATGACCACCCTGTTTTTCCCAAAATATGAATACAGATTTCTCAAAGTCCATAGTAATTCAGGAAAAGATTTCTTAAGAACTTATACTATTTCGGCTTTAAACAAATCAATTATCAGGCAGTGAACTAAAACTTAACTCAATGAAGCAGCTATCAGTCATCATTTTAGTAATACTTTTAAGCCAGGGTTGTTTACAGAAAAAACCAGCCGGCACTATGGAAAAGTACCAGCCTGCCATCCATTTTTCTCCCGGAAAAGTGTGGACGAGTGATGCCATTGGTTTAGTTTCCGACGGAAGCTATTACCACTTGTTTTATCAATTTTTGTCCGACAGTTCTAACTCAGGAAAATTGGAATGGGGGCATGCCAGAAGCAAAGACCTGATAGATTGGCAGCATGAGGTGAAAATAATTTTACCCGATAGTTTAGCTGAAGTCCTATTATCCACCACGGTTGTTGATGCGCGAAATACTTCAGGCTTAGGCAAAGATGGCAAAGCACCTTGGGTGGCTTTGGCTTTATTACACAAAGATGATAACCATTTTGCCGGAGAGATTGATTTTAATAACCTTGCTTTGGTTTTTAGCCTTGACAATGGACAAACATGGTCGAAGCACAATTCCAAATCAGATTCCACTATTTCAGATTTACAGGAATGTAAATATCCAAGATTGATCTGGCATGATGAAAGCCGGAAATGGATCATGGTAGGATCCAGGAATGACCGTGTGAGTTTTTACTCATCGACGGATTTAATAAATTGGTCCTTCGAAAGTGACTTCGGGGCCGGCAAAGGATCTCATACCGGAACCTGGGAATATGTTGATTTATTTCGTCTTAGAGTAAACGGGGAAGATGAAACCAAATGGGTTCTTGGAGTAAGTGTTGATCAGGGTGCACTCAACGGCGGTTCGGGTATTCAGTATTTCCCCGGAAATTTTGATGGCCACGAATTTGAATTCATTGGGGAAAAACCAAAATGGGTTGATTACGGGAAAGACAACTACGCCGGAATCACCTGTCAGGATTCAGCTAACGAACGTACTCTTTTTGTCGGATGGATGAATAACTGGCAATATGCCAATTTGATTCCAACAACAGGCTGGAGAGGAACATTGACATTTCCGCGAGAATTATCACTGGTAAAAAAACACAATGAATACTTGCTGAATGCACAGCCAGCCAGAGAACTACAGACAATTCAACAGGATAAGAAGATGCTGGACAAAACTGAAATTGAAGGTTTCGTTGAATTTCATCACGATTTTGAAACTCCAACTGAATTAAAACTGAATTTCAATACCAGCAATATGACGCAATTTGGATTTGCTGAAAAATTTGGGATTGAATTGTCAAATGCCACCGGTGAAAAATTGATTATCGGGTATAATAATCTGGAGAAATATTTCTTTATCGACCGTATAAATGCCGGGAATTATATTGAATCACCCGATTTTAAGTGGGTAAACTACGCGCCGTATATGGAAAATGAATCTTCGATGGATTGGCATCTGATAATTGATGGTTCATCGGTAGAATTGTTTGCAAAAAACGGTCTGATTGTTATGACTGAACGGATCTTCCCTACTGAAGCCTTTAATAGCATTAAATTGTTTGCCGATCATGGTAAAATTAAACTGACCAATGGAAATATTTCGAAACTAAAAAGTAATAAACCAAATTTAAATAATATACGATGAACAAAAACTTTCATACCATTATGGGAATAGTAGTCAGCATTTTAATCGCTGTTCTGCTTGTTGGGTGCAATCAACATTCCAAAAAGAGCAGCGAAGCTGTAAGTTCCTATTACAGCGAGCAATACCGCCCTCAATTTCATTTTACTCCTGAAGCCAACTGGATGAACGACCCCAATGGCATGGTTTATTATGAAGGTGAATACCACCTGTTTTACCAGTATTATCCCGACAGTACGGTTTGGGGACCGATGCACTGGGGACATGCCATCAGCAAAGATTTGGTTCATTGGGAACACATGCCCGTTGCCATTTACCCCGATTCGCTGGGATGGATTTTCTCGGGAAGTGCGGTTGCCGACCTCAAAAACACATCGGGTTTAGGTACTGCTGAAAACCCGCCATTGGTAGCTATTTACACTTACCACAATGACCAACTGGTAAAAAGCGGAAGCAAAACTCCGCAGAGTCAGGCGCTGGCTTTTAGCACCGACAAAGGTCGCACATGGACCAAATACGCCAAAAATCCGGTACTCGAAAGCCCCGGAATTCCCGATTTTCGTGACCCAAAAGTGTTTTGGCACAATGAAACAAACAAATGGGTGATGATTCTGGCCGTTCAGGACAGGGTGCATCTTTATTCGTCGCCCAATTTAATCAGCTGGAAATTTGAGAGCGAATTCGGAAAAGGAATCGGCGGCCATGGCGGCGTGTGGGAATGTCCCGACTTGTTTCCTCTTAAAGTGGAGGGAAGCGATGTCTCCAAATGGGTAATGTTGGTCAATATCAATCCCGGCGGGCCAAACGGCGGCTCTGCCAACCAGTATTTTACGGGTGAGTTCGACGGAAATAAGTTTACACCTGACGAAACCAATGAGAAATGGGTGGACTGGGGACGCGACAACTACGCTGGCGTGACCTGGTCGAATGTTCCGGAAGCCGATGGCCGCAGGCTTTTCATCGGCTGGATGAGCAACTGGCAGTATGCCAATGTGGTACCAACCACAGTTTGGCGCAGCGCCACAACAATTCCGCGCGAATTGTCACTGATCAATCAGGACAACAGTTATTTGCTGGTTTCAAAACCTGTAAGAGAACTCGAAGTACTTCGCGATAGCACAACTCCGGTGTATCTTGCATCACAAAACATTTCAGGAGAAAAAGAAATGGCGCTGGATAGTATTACGCTCAGCCAAAGCGAGCTGATTTTTGACTTCAACCTCGAAAACGGCAATGTTGATTCTCTTGGCATTGTACTGGAAAACAATCTTCAGGAAAAATTGGTAATCGGCTATTCGGTAAGTCAGAAACAATTTTTTGTTGATCGCAGGGCTGCCGGTCCTTCCGCATTCTCAAAAGAATTTGCAGGGATTTCGAAGGCGCCGTACTCCGCGGGCGAACATCTGCAATTGAGAATTTTTGTGGATGTTGCATCAACAGAACTGTTTGTGGATGGCGGGAAACTGGTGATGACCGATATCGTATTTCCGACAGAGAATTTCACCAAACTGAAAGTATTCTCGACAGGCGGTGATTTGTTGCTGGAAAAAGCTGAATTTCACAGCCTAAAGCGAATCTGGTAAAATTTAGTATGATTTCAATTTGGAATATGCTGAAACTGAAAATCAAAAAGTGATACGAAATTTAACGGATCTGGAAGCCTTTATTTGATCGGGTTAGGTTGGTAACTAAATACTCACCCCGTCGCATCTTCGATGCTCTCCCCCTCTCTTTTTAAAAAGAGAGGGGGGAAGGCCGCCTGCGGACTTCGGGGTGAGTTTGAAATATTCACTATTCCCCTTTTTTATTTTGCATGTAATCGGTGGGCGACATTTTAAATTGCTCTTTAAAACAGCGAGTAAAATAAGATGGCGACGAAAATCCCACTTCATACGCAATTTCGGCAATTGTTTGTCCGCTGTTCCGGAGAAGTTCAAGCGACTTCCGGAGTTTTACCGAAGTAACAAATTCACTGACCGACATATCGGTCAGTTTTTTTATTTTACGGTAAAGGTGTACCCTCGACATTCCCAGTTTATGCCCCAGATCCTCAACGCTCAGGTCTTCATTTCCAATGTTTTGCTCTACAACTTGGGTAATTTTAGATAGGAATTTTTTATCCAGCCGGTTCAGGTCACTTTCTTTTTCCTGAAAATCAAGTTGTTCCTTGTAATGTTCCCTGATTTTGGCCCGCAACTCAAGCAGTTTTTTCACCCTGACCTGCAAATGACGGCTGTTAAAGGGTTTTGGAATGTATGAATCTGCGCCCTCTTCCAGACCTTCCAGTTTATGCTCCAATGCGGCTTTGGCTGTCAGCAGGATAATCGGAATATGACAAGTTTTCATGTCTGTTTTCAAATGCCGGGTCAATTCCAGACCATCCATCACAGGCATCATTACATCGCTGATAATCAGATCAGGCTCTTCTTCCAATGCCTTTTCAAGGCCATCTTTTCCGTTCTTCGCTTCAATTACCTGATACTGATTCCCGAGGCTCATGCGGATAAATTCCCTGACATCCGACACATCTTCGACCACCAGAATAACCGGTTTGTTTTTGCCTTCTTCAATAGTTGCTGAAGGTATTTCATCAATTGCCAAATCTCTGGTTAAAATCTGGTTGTCCAGGTTGTGTTCCAGTTCTGTTTCTTCAATCACCATTTCATCGGGCAGCAAATGCTGGTTTCCCAATGGAAGATAGATGAAAAAGGAGGTTCCCTTTCCTTCTGTACTTTTCACGCTGATCCGTCCCCGGTGCATGTCAACAAATTCCTTCGAAAGGTTCAACCCAAGCCCTGTTCCCTTTACCGCATGTGATTTTCCGGCCTGATAAAACCGGTCGAAGATCTTGTCCAAATGCTTTTCTGCCATGCCGATACCGGTATCCCTAATTTCAATCTGCACTTCTTCTGTATGAATTCCGGGTACCATTGGAATCACTTTGTTGGCCAAAATGGTAATTTTTCCACCATCGGAAGTGAATTTAAACGCGTTGGAAAGAATGTTGAACAATACTTTGTCCATCTTATCGCGATCGAACCAAACGGGTAGCTGCTTTTCAGGACAAACAACGTCCAATTCGATGTTCCGGCCCGATGCAAGCGATGCAAAAGAGTCTTTCGTTTCCTGAAGAAAAGCGATCAAATCATTTTCAGAAGCAGCCAGTTCCATCTTCTTATTTTCCAGTTTCCTGAAGTCCATTAACTGGTTCACCAATCGCAATAGCCGGATCGTGTTTCGGTGCATCAACTTAAACTGATTTTGCTGTTCGGATGTATATTGTTCCGATTGCATCAGGTTTTCCAGCGGGCCTTTTATTAAGGTTAATGGAGTTCGGAACTCGTGCGAGATATTGGTGAAAAAACGAAGTTTCGCCTGCGTGGCTTCTTCCAGTTGCTGACTAACTTCCACCAGTTTGTCGCGCTGTTCGAGTATGGCAATGTTTTGCTTTTTAATTTTATGATTCTTGGCTTCCAGTTTCTCGTTGGCAATTTTTTTATTCCTGAAGGCCTTAAAAGTCAAAATCACCAATGCCGCAATAAGTACCAGCAGTGCAATTAAAAATATCAGGATTAGCCGTTGGGTCTGATTTTTTGAAATCTGGATGTCGAGAACAGATTTTTGCTTTTCAATTTTTTGATGGAGCAATTCAACCTGACTGGTCTGAACTTTTAATATTGGTGCATTGGTCGAATCAATTACCATCGTTGGAAGAATATTCTCCTTTTCAAATGCCTGCTGGGTAAAAATCTTGTTTGCGATCTGGATGGCAGTTTCTCCGCCGGTGGGATATAAAAAAGTCGCATTCAGTTTTTTGTCGATAACATACTGAATACCGGCATCATCTCCTGCAAGGCCATCAACACCCAGAATAAATTTTCCATTTCTGGTTCCACGTTCGTGCATCACGTTGAAAGCTTCCCTGGCCATCACATCGTTGTGAGCAAAAACGAGGTCAAACTCAAGCGTCGATGCGGCTATTTGCTGCATCACCTCCCGGGTCTTGTCCCAGTTCCATTCTCCTGAAACTGATTTGACGATTTGGATGTCATGATAATTTTTTAGAAAATCGACCAGTCCATTGTGCCTTTCGATGGCTGGCGAAGATCCTTTGCGACCCGAAATCTCCAGTATTTTTCCCGTGCCTTTCAGCAGTTTGGCCGCATAAGCTCCGGCTTCCTGTCCAATCCGGTAATTGTTTCCGCCAATGTAGGCCGTGTAAAACGGAGTGTTCACTTTGCGATCGATAACAATTACAGGAATTCCGCTTTTAAATACCTTTTCCACAATTGGTGTGATGGGTTCCGATTCATTGGGCGAAACAATCAGCAAATCAATTCCCTCTTTTAAAAACTCTTCGATTTGCCTGATCTGGGTTTCGTTATTGTCTTTCGCATCTTTAATCGACAGTTCCATGTTCGGAAAAAACGCAAGTTCAATTTCCATCAACCTGATCTGCGATTGCCTCCACTTATCGGCAGTGGTGCATTGAGAAAAGCCAATCCTGATTTTTTTACTGGAAAATCCGGGGGTGAAGTGAAGCAGGAAAAAGAGGAATAGAATATATTTTAGGTTTCTGCTGGGATGCATAAGAAATTTAGTTTTAGCGAAAACCAAATATAAATATAATTGCAGGGAATAAAGAATTGAAGAAGAAAATTGAAGTTTGGTTTTTTTCTGCACATTTTGAATGGTAAACTGTTAATTCTGTTCGGCGATAAATTAAATTGGCGGTCATTTCAGCCTTGCCGAAACAATCCTTTTTCATACTTTTACAATGCAATGACAGAAGAAAACCATTTATGTGATTTATAATTCATAATCAAACAATAGTATGAGCATAGAAGAAATAAAACTTCAGATATTTCGTCAGGTTGATGCTTTGGATGCTACAAAACTGAAAGAATTTTATGGTATAATGTTAAACTACATCAATAGCAAAAGGGATACCGACGAATGGATAGGAGTTACCAGCTCCGAAAAACAAGGAATTATTGACGCTATTGAGGAATTGAATGATGGCAAAGGAATACCTCATAAACAAGTTATTGAAAGATTAAGGAAAAAATATACACATGACTAAGAAAATAATCTGGTCACCGCTTTCGGAGGCAGACTTTGAAAAAGTGCTTGATTATTTGTATAAATCGTGGAATGAGAAAGTCGCTTTGGGTTTTATGACAGATGTCGAAAAAATATTAGATCAAATTTCTAAACAACCCAGGCAATTCCCATTGGTTAACGAGAAAAGAAAAGTGCGAAAATGTGTTGTATCAAAGCACAATTCTATTTTTTACCGGGAAAAGAAAGAATGTGTAGAATTATTGCGATTTTTCGATACCAGACAAACCCCGACCAAGCTAAAATTTTAACCTGCTTTTTTAAATATCTGAACCAGCATCAGGTCTGGTTTTTATCTGCTTAATGAATTTAGAATGACAAAAAAGGTGGCTGTAAATCAATACAGACCACCTTTTTTTGTAAAATGATTCGTATTCGTGTTTTAATATCATAAATTAGCGAGCCTAATATTTCACATATAATTTAATGAAACTAATTCCGCAATCGCCTAAAAAAGAGCTCAAGCCATTCTTGAAGCAAAAACCGCTAAGAAGCGACATCGATGCTTTTAAAAGCCATCTTATTGATTTGCTCGACAAAATTAGTACGATTGAAAAGCGTCCGACTGACGAAAGCGAAGAACACCTTAAAAATGACCTGCGCGACTTTTTACGCGATACTTTTAGCTTTACGAACTGACACCGGAAGAAATAAAAATAATAGAAGGAAAATAACCTTAAGTTATGGAAAAAAAACAAACACCGGCAACCGAAGGCTTTAACGAAATTTTGCTTTACACCACACCCAACGGAAAGGTAAAGGTTGAAATCTATTTGCAAAACGAAACAATCTGGCTTACACAACAGAAAATAGCCGATCTGTTTGGTGTTGAAAGAAGTGTTGTAACCAAGCACCTGAAGAATATTTTCCAAAGTGGTGAGTTGGATGAGATTTCAGTATGTGCAAAAATTGCACATACTGCCTCTGATGGGAAAAGTTACCTAACCCAGTTTTATAATCTGGATGTCATCATCTCTGTTGGATACCGCGTAAATTCTACACAAGCAACGCATTTCAGGATTTGGGCAACTGCGCTGCTTAAAGAATACATCATCAAAGGTTTTACGATGGATGATGAGCGCCTGAAAAACCCGAATAACCTGTTTGGCAAGGATTATTTCGAGGAGCAACTGGCCAGAATTCGCGATATCAGGTCGAGCGAAAGACGGTTCTATCAGAAGATCACCGACATTTATTCACAGTGCAGTGCCGACTACGATGCAAATACCCAAACAACCAGAGATTTTTTTGCAACGGTTCAGAATAAGCTGCATTGGGCAATTACCGGCCAAACTGCCGCAGAACTTATTGCTTCAAGAGTTGACAGTTCAAAAGAACACATGGGTTTAACTAACTGGAAAAATGCGCCAAAAGGAAGTATCAGAAAAACAGATATTGGCATAGCCAAAAACTATTTGAATGAAAAGGAACTGGACGGTCTGAACCGGATTGTTTCCATGTATTTAGATTATGCAGAAAATCAGGCAAAAAAGGGTGTGGTCATGTTTATGAAAGATTGGGTATTAAGATTGGATGCGTTTTTGCAGTTCAACGAAGAAGCGGTGTTGAAACATCAGGGCAAGGTTTCACACGAAGTTGCCTTGGCGCTTGCCGAAAGCGAATATGAGAAATATCGCTTAATTCAGGATAAATTAATCGAATCAGATTTTGATAAGCAAATAAAAAAGCTTGAAAAGTAATTGTTTGCTGAAGGTGAATTGAATGAAAAAGTGGTTGTTCGGAATTTCCGAACAACCACTCAATATGTTGCTATCATTGAGATGAAGCTGATTATTTCTTTGAAAGCTCAACCAAATCTTTCACTTCTGATATTGCATCGAACGGAACGAGCGTGAAACCATATTCATTACTTAAATTCCCAATTGCTTATCTCCGCCTTTTTTCAGGTCTTTTACACCGGTTGTTCCGCCGCCTTTCAGTGTCAGCTCAAGCGGTTTGTTGGTTTGCCATGCACCACGTGTAAAGTCCGGAATTTCAATGGGTTTTGAGCCGTTGGCAATCGACCATTCGCTCAACGGAGTGATACAACTCCAGGAAGCAGCATCATACACATCCATGTCCATTGGCAAACCGTTACGCAGACAATCAATTAAGCGCCAGTCCATCATAAAATCCATACCGCCATGACCACCAACCTTTTTGGCCATTTCTCCCATACGACGAACAATTTCAGGAGTATATTTTTCTTCCAGCTCTTTCATTTTTGCTTCGTCGGCAGCTTTATGGCCAAACGCGATGTGTTGAAGCGGCCATTTCTGTGCAAAACATTTTGTGCCACTAAGCATGTGAATTCTGGAATACGGACGTGGTGAACTCACGTCGTGCTGAATCATGATGGTGCGTCCTTTATTGGTCTTTATCAGTTGAATATCCATGTTCCCGCGCATATCCCAGCCAACAAACTGCTGAAAGAACGGATCTTCTTTTGCTTTTTCGGCAATTCTGTTTTTCAAGGTAAAATCAGCCGACATCATTGCCGTCAGGTAATCCATTTTGTCGCCCCGGTTGATATTCATCGCCTGGCAAATCGGTCCTAACCCATGAGTCGGATACACATTGGCTTTGCGTTTATTTTCGTGCATGCGCCACATTTTAGTGTAAGCTCCGTCCGACATTTTCTCATCCTGTGGCTTATTGAAATGCCAATAATCCAGATCATGAATGTAAGCGCCTTCGCCATGAATCAGGTCGCCGAAAGCGCCTTGCCGAACCATATTCAGGGTAAGTAGCTCGAAGAAATCGTAGCAACAGTTTTCCAGAATGACACAATGTTTTCGGGTACGTTCCGAAACTTCAACAATTTGCCAGCATTCGTCCATCGTTTTTGCTACAGAGACTTCTACAGCGGTATGTTTATCGCCTTCCATTGCTGCAACTGCAACAGGAACGTGCCATTCCCAGGGAGTGGCAATGTAAACAAGGTCAACAAGGTTGCTGTCGCACAATTGTTTAAACCCAAGGTCTCCGGCAACAAATTCCTTTGCTTTTGGAAGTCCTGCTTTGGCGAGTATTTCCTGCGCTCCGTCAACAGCAGCCTGACGCGTATCACAAAGAGCAGTAATTTCAACGCCCTCAATATAGGTCAATCGCTCAACAGCGCCGGAACCGCGGTCGCCAATACCTACAAATCCCACACGAACTTTATCTAACTTGGGCGCTGCGTAGCCACACATGTTGAAATGCTGTTTCGAGCTTTTTCTTCTTCTTTCAGCACTTGTTTCATTGGTTAATGAAGCTGCCTGGCTGCCCAGTCCTGTTGCCAGCATTCCGGTTCCCAATAAGGTGTTCCGGAGAAAATCCCTTCTGTTTGAACTCATTTTTTTTGTGATTTTATAGTTGCTTTAGTATTTTTTTGTCAGATAAGATTTTATGGTTTCTGCCCATAGCAAATAGGCCTCCCCTTTCAGGTGGAGACCGTCGTTGGTTAACTGTGGATTGAGGAGTTCGGATTCTTAAACAGTCCGAAGGAATCGTTCACAGGCAATATACTTTGTACATAAACCCTGGTTTTAGGCGAATCTTTCCTGATTTTTTGTGCAATGCGGCAAATGTTAGAATACACCGAATCCCTTGAAACTCCTCTGGAAAGATCATTAATACCGTCGGTAATGCTGTTGCCTAAAAAGATGATTTCGCCTTTGGTGTCGGGCATTTTCTCGAACAGACTAAGACACTGATTGTAATAAGTTCCGAATTTATTTTCCTGACTAAATGAGGCGAAAGAACCCAATAGCAGCGAAAAGAAGAGAAGGTAGCTTAGGAATGGATGTGATTTCATTTTTTTTTGAATTTATGTATCCCAAAGATAGACCTCCTATAGGTTTAATCGACAGTTTTGTCAGCAAATTTTGGTTTCAAAGTGGTCAGTAAAAGCGCAACAGCCAGTGCGACTGGAATGGCCAGCATGGCCAGATCGCGCCCGAGATTACCTGAATCGGTTGATTTTCCCAACAGATCGGTAATGAATGCCCCTGCAAAAACTCCGGTCATGTTCATCAGTCCATATCCGGCAGCGCGGTGTTTTGACGAAATAAACTGGCAAAGGATCGGCATATTGTTCGCATCGAACATTCCATAGCCAATTCCGAAGAAGACTGCCCCGCCCACTACGGCGAACAAAGTTTGACCAAAACCCAGAAATATCAGGGCAGGAATTGTAAGTGACAAGCCAATTGCTCCGGTATAAATCCGCCCGCGAAGGTTTCGCTGAATCCAGCGGTCGGCCAGAATGCCCCCGAAAATAACACCGATAAACGATGAAGCAGCTATTGTAATTGTTGAAAGCGGACCCGCCTGCGCCATATCAATGTTCAGGCTCATGGAAAACAGGGTCGGAATCCAGTTTTTAATGGCCCAGCCGGGAAAACTTGGAGCTGCAAAATAAAACATGATGACCCAGAAACTGATGGTTCCGAAAAGTATCCCCAGACTATTTAAAACAGAAGTCAAACCACCGGAAGTCGTTTTCTTCTCTTTGGATATCGCCGTAATCTCTCTTTTCTCGTGAAGAAACAGGATAAGAACAATGCTGTATATAAGACCGATCAGGCCAAATGAATGAAAAGTGGTTTGCCAGGAAAACTCGTGGGCAACAGTTGCCCCAAAGCCACCCATGGCCTGTCCGACATATAATCCGGTCATGTGAATACCGATGGCCAGCGAACGTGTTTTTCCTTTATGGTAATCAGCAATAAGCGACAATCCTGCCGGGATATACAAAGCTTCGCTGGCACCCATGATGGCGCGTAAAATATACAGATGATTAAAATTATCTACTAATCCCATGGCCAAAGTCACTCCTGACCAGACTGCCAGACTGCCAACAATCAGCCATTTTCGGTTGATCCGGTCGGCAATGAGTCCGGCAACCGGGCTCATCAGCGCATAAATCCAAAGAAAAACAGCCATCAGCCGTCCGAAATTTTCTGCAGTTTGCAACTCGTGAATGTCGCCCATCATTGCTACTTTCATGGTCGAAAGCATTTGGCGATCCATGTAATTGAGCAGGGCTACCACCCACAAAAGCGCTACCACCATCCACGGATACCATTTTTTCTGTTGAATTTGCATAATAAAAATTGTTTTTCCCAACTCACCCCGACGTCCGCAAGCGGCCGTCCCCCCTCTCTTCACGAAGAGAGGGGAAACCCCGCATTGCCGGGGTGGGGTGAGTCAGTATTATTAAGATTTAATGTTTCTATTTATGTTTTCCAGCGTTTTCCAAACCTGAAACAAGCCTCGCGGAACGTGGAAACAGCCTTTCCATTTTCCACCCTTTAAAGGTAGCAATACTTCACCGCGACGGTTTAGATAGCCGAACCATTCATCATACTCCGGATCGGCAAAATGCGCCCAGGTGTAATCGTGAACTTTTTCGAACCATTCCAGACATTCAGGATTCCCGGTCAACGAATATCCTTTAATCAGGCTGATCAGCGTTTCAACATGCACCCACCAAAGTTTCTGGTCCCATTCCAGCTGTTGTGGCGGATAACCTTTGACGTCGAGAAAATAGAAGATCCCGCCAAATTGTTCGTCCCATCCGTATTTCAGCGTACGAAGCATGATTTCAACCGCTTTTTGCGCCAGTTCAGGACGCTTCAGCCTGACCGACAAATCCATGATAAACCACATCGCCTCGATGGTGTGCCCCGGATTCAGTAAACGACCTTCAAACGAATCGGAGAAACTTCCGTCGGGGTTTACATTTTCCAGAATGAGTCCGGAATCTACCTGATAGAAAACATCCATAACTTCGTGAAGCACATTCCGAATGGTCTCATCCACCAATTTTTTCGGAAGCAAATGTTCAATTTCGAGCGACAGGTTGCACAAAATCATGGGCAGCGAAAAACCTTTCAGCGGACGGGTTCCGGGAACTGCTTTGCTGAATTTCCCTTTTGGATTTTCACTTCGTTTCAGGATATTCTCAAAGGTTTTTTTTGCGATGCCGGCATATTCTTCGTTTCCGGTCGCCTGGTACAACTGGCCAAAAGCCATGGTGGCAAAGCAATCGGAGAAAATATTGTAAGGTTCAATCAGCGGTTTTCCTTCGCGCGTGAGCGAAAAATACCAGTTCAGGTTGCCGTCGTGCCCGTGTTCCTGAAGAAAACGTGCGCCGTGCAAAGCCATTTCCAGCCATTCGGGTCGCTGCTCCACTTTGTTGTAAAGCGTCGCGAACATCCAGACTTCGCGCCCCTGAAGCCAGATGAATTTGTCGGTATCGAATACGTTTCCCTGACGGTCGAGGCAAGTGAAATAGCCGCCAAACTGTTCGTCTTTCGAGTGGTTTTCCCAAAAAGGAACCACTTTTTGGAGCAATTCGTCCCGGTATTGTTCTGCTAATAGTTTAAAATCTTTTCCCATCTTTTTTTTTACTTTTCAAACTGAATATCAACACCAATCACTTTCGGAGTGCGAACTCCGGGACGAATCTCTCCGGAAGGAATTACGATTGTTCCATTCCATGAAAAAGCGGTAGTGGTAACCGGCGACTCACCAGCCATTTGTCCAATCTTTTCCCAGGTTTTTGAAAGGGTTCTGAAAGCCAGTAAGTCTTTTGAAAATCCGGGATGATTGGTTAGCATCGAATCTTTCTCATTCCAAAGCTTTTGCTTTTCTTCTCCTGAAACTTTCTCAAGGGCTGCATTCATTCGTTCTGTTCGGTTGAAGAAAATTCCCGGATCGCCGCCAAACAGAATGATATGATTTGAGCCCACCGCAATTCCGGTTCCGGCAGAAAGTCCAAGGGATTTCCCGTCTGAAATAATATCACCTTCCAGACTCCATTTCTGGATGGAAGGCGTGTATTTCCAGACGCTACTTAAAAAGGTCGAAACTTCGGAAGTTTTGTTCCGGCCACCAAGCACATAAATACATCTTTCGTTTT
>JAUYEQ010000391.1 GCA_030691295.1 Bacteroidota bacterium | reverse complement strand
TCAGGAAGGCTTTTTGGTATCTGGTATGTTGATACCAATGATAATGCCTATAAATACACCACTTTGGATGACTGCAATTGCCACTGCTTTTTCAGTTGTCTTTGTAAAAGAAGTCTTTGGTGGAACCGGAATGAACATTTGGAATCCAGCCTTGGTAGCAAGGGCTTTTGTCTTCTTTGCTTATCCAAGCCAAATGTCGGGCGATTCGGTATGGGTAAGTCTTGGTGGTAAACAGGCCATCGACGGCTTTTCGGGAGCAACACCAATGGCTGAAGCCGCAGCAGGGCAACCGAATATTGATGTCTGGAACTCATTTATAGGATTAATTCCCGGCTCAATTGGAGAAACCTCCACACTTGCAATTTTGATTGGTGCTGCAATTCTGGTAATAACGGGAATCGGTAGCTGGAAGATAATCGTTTCAACCTTTGCCGGAGGAGCTGTAATGGGATTGATCCTGAATTACTTTGCAGGTGATAATGCATACATGGCACTTCCTTTCTGGGAACATTTTATCATCGGAGGTTTTGCTTTTGGCGCTGTGTTTATGGCAACCGATCCGGTATCAGGAACTCAAACAGAAAGAGGCAAATGGATTTATGGTTTTCTGATCGGAATTCTGGCTATTTTAATACGGGTTGTAAACCCTGCCTATCCTGAAGGAATGATGCTTGCTATTTTGCTTATGAATACCTTTGCGCCTCTTGTTGACCACTATGTTGTGGAAGGAAGCATCAAAAAGCGGTTGAAACGAATCAAAGTTAAAGCCTAAACGATAAAATTCAGAAAAATGGATACGAACGGGAATAAATATACATTTATATATGCCTCAGCAATGGTCATCCTTGTTGCGGCAATCCTTGCCATAACAGCACTAAAGCTAAAGCCAGCCCAGCAAAAAAACATCGACATTGAAAAGAAACAGAATATTCTTGCTTCGGTAGGAATTGCCAGTACATTTGCAGATGCCGAGTCAATTTATGCTGAAAGGATTTTACAATCTTACATTGTAAATTTTTCGGGTGAGCAAATTGAAGGCCAGGCATTTGACATCGATCTGAAGTCGGAAAGAGCCAAGCCGGAAGCCGACCGGAGACTACCTGTTTACGAATGCAAAACAGAGGAAGGAACAAAATATATTTTGCCAGTATATGGAGCTGGTTTATGGGGTCCAATCTGGGGATATGTTGCCGTAAACGACGACATGAACACTTTGTACGGAGCTGTTTTTGCCCATGCCGCAGAGACTCCGGGGTTAGGAGCAGAAATCAATACCAGGACTTTTCAGGAGCCATTTTCAGGAAAAAAAATATTTGATGAAACCGGAAATTTAGTTTCTATCATCGTTGCAAAGGCTGGTGAAAACGCTCCAGTAGAGCATAAAGTAGATGGTATTTCTGGAGGTACTATTACCGGAAAAGGACTTCAAGCCATGTTGCTGACTGATTTTACTTCGTACAAAGCATTTTTCAATAAGAAAAAACAATAGAAGATGAGAGAAGGATTATTTTCAAAGAAAAACATAGGTCTGCTGACCAGTCCAATTGGCAGCAACAATCCAATTACCATTCAGGTACTCGGAATTTGTTCGGCTCTTGCTGTTACTGCCCAGCTGAAACCCGCATTTGTAATGGCTCTTTCAGTAACCGTAGTGGTTGCTTTCGGTAACGTAATCATTTCATTACTACGGAACACGATTCCAAACCGAATCCGAATCATCGTACAGTTGGTGGTTATTGCAGCGCTTGTAATTATTGTTGACCAATTTCTGAAGGCATTTGTTTACGATGTAAGCAAACAACTTTCAGTTTTCGTGGGATTGATAATTACCAATTGTATCCTGATGGGACGTCTGGAAGCATTTGCATTGGCAAATAAACCATGGCCATCGTTTCTGGATGGTATTGGAAATGGTGCCGGTTATGGTTTAATACTGATTATCATTGCTTTCTTCCGCGAATTACTCGGATCTGGAACTGTTTGGGGCTTTCGTATCATTCCTGAAAGCTGGTACATCGCCAATGGAGGATTTTATTCCAACAACGGGATGATGATACTTCCTCCAATGGCATTGATAACTGTTGGTGTGATTATCTGGGTACAGCGTAGCAGAAATCCTAAACTTCAGGAAAAATAACTGAAAAAAAATAAAAAGCGATATGGAGAACTTATTAAATCTGTTCGTAAAGTCAGTGTTTATTGAGAACATGGTATTTGCCTATTTCCTGGGCATGTGTTCATATCTGGCTGTTTCGAAATCAGTAAAAACAGCAACCGGATTAGGATTAGCTGTAATTTTTGTTCAGATTATTACACTTCCGGTGAATTATTTGCTGGAGAAATATTTGCTCATGGATGGCGCTCTGGCATGGATGGGCCCCGGATTTGAAACTGTTGACTTGAGTTTCTTAAGCTTTATCATGTTTATTGCAGTAATTGCTTCAATGGTACAGCTAGTCGAAATGGTTGTGGAGAAGTTTGCGCCGGTGCTTTACACTCAGCTTGGTATTTTCCTGCCGCTGATTGCAGTGAATTGTGCCATCCTTGGAGGTTCATTATTTATGCAACAAAAAGCTTTCCACACAGTGGGCGAGGCTACCGTTTATGGATTTGGGTCTGGATTTGGATGGTTTCTTGCCATAGTCAGTATTGCTGCAATACGTGAAAAAATACAATATTCACAGATACCTGCACCTTTAAGAGGCCTGGGCATCACGTTCATCATTACCGGCTTGATGGGTCTGGCTTTCATGGGGTTCATGGGAATAAAACTTTAAAAAACAATCGAAACAATGATATTTTTAGCTTCTCAAACAACAGTTATACTGGCCAGTATAGTCATTTTCCTTTTGGCAATTATTCTCATGGTCGGAATGCTTTTGTACGTTAAGACAAAACTTACTCCCAAGGGGAAAGTTAAGGTCAGCATCAACGACGGATTTAAAGTTATTGAAACAGAACCGGGGAATACCCTTTTAACGACACTTGGAAACAACAAAGTGTTGCTTCCTTCGGCATGTGGTGGTGGTGGAACCTGCGGAATGTGCCGTTGCCAGATAGAATCGGGCGCCGGGTCGATACTTCCTACTGAAACCGGTTTCTTTACCCGTAAAGAACAACAAAATAACTGGCGGTTGGCTTGTCAGGTAAAAGTCAAGGAAAATATAAACCTGCATATTCATCCTGAAATACTGGGTGTTAAAAAATGGGAATGCACCGTTGTTTCCAACGACAACGTGGCCACCTATATCAAAGAGTTTGTGGTTCGCCTTCCTGAAGGTGAAACACTCGATTTCAAATCGGGCGGATACATTCAGATTGACGTTCCGAAGATTGATGTTCAATTTAAGGATATGGTTATTGGAGCCGAATACCTTCCGGAATGGGAAAAGTTCGGAATGTTTAAGCTTGAGATGAAAAATCCGGAACCGACTTTCCGTGCATATTCTATGGCCAATCACCCCGCAGAGGGAAATATTGTGATGCTGAACATTCGTATTGCAACTCCACCTTTCGACCGTGTAAACGGAGGATTCCAGAAAGTTAATCCCGGAATCTGTTCTTCATTTATCTTCTCGCGCAAACCGGGTGACAAAGTGATGGTTTCAGGTCCTTATGGTGAATTCTTCCTGCAGAATAACGATAACGAAATGATGTTTATTGGTGGTGGCGCCGGTATGGCTCCAATGCGCTCACATTTATTTCACTTGTTTCACACTGTAAAAGAAACGAAAAAGAAAGTCACTTTCTGGTATGGTGCGCGTTCGTGGAGAGAAGTGTTCTACTATGAGCAGTTTATGGACATTCAAAACAGATTTCCAAATTTCTCTTTCCATCTTGCACTTTCTGATCCAATGCCTGAAGATAACTGGACTGGATACAAGGGGTTTATACATCAGGTTATTTACGATAATTACCTAAGTAAACATGAAGAACCAGAAGAGATTAACTATTATCTCTGTGGCCCTCCGATGATGAACAGCGCGCTTAACAAGATGCTTTACGATCTGGGCGTACCAGATGAAAATGTATTGTTCGATGATTTCGGAGGCTAAAATGTTAAAATGATTTACCACCGCAAATTTATACATCCAAAATCAAAAACATGGGTTGTTTTCGTGCATGGCGCGGGAGGCAGCAATGGTGTGTGGTTTCGTCAACTAAAAGACTTCAAAAAACACTTTAATGTACTTTTGGTTGATTTGCGCGGTCATGGTAAATCGAAACAGGAAAACCCTTCGCTTGATGCCGATTATTCATTCGATGAAATAGCGCTCGATGTGATTCAAATTATGGATCACCTCCAAATCCATAAAGCACATTTGGTTGGTATTTCGCTTGGTTGTATTGTTATTCGGGCCATCGACAAGCTTGCTCCGGGCAGAGCCGAGTCGATTATTCTTGGCGGGGCTATCATTCAGTTCAACAAAACACTCAAAGTGTTGATCAGCATGGCCAAAATCCTGAATTCTGTTTTGCCGTATATGTGGCTTTACCGGCTCAATGCACGAATTCTGATGCCACTCCGCCGACACCGCGATTCAAGGAATATTTTTATTAAGGAAGCCATCAAGCTTGGTGAAAAGGAATTCGGCAGGTGGATGAAAATGTCGAGGGAAATAAAAACCAATCTGAATGAATTTATTCGCAGGGAACCTTCTGCACCTGTTTTGTACCTGATGGGCGATGGCGACCACATGTTTTTACCGATGGTAACTGATCTGGTAAAACGGCAGTTAAATGCAAAACTCGAAATAATAAAGAACAGCGGACATTGCTGTAATCTTGATCAGGCAAATATTTTTAATGAAATTTCGATTCTTTTTATTAAGCGGAACTCAGATACAAAGGAATTACTTCAGTTAAAATGACTTATACCGGGATTGTAAAATAAAAGGATGATCCCTTTCCCGGCTCAGATTGAACCCATATTTTACCACCAAAAATTTCAACCAATTGCTTCGAAAGAAACAATCCTATTCCGGTTCCACGGTGAAGATGTTGCAGGTTATTTTCAATTTTCATGAAACGGTCGAAAATCATTTGCTGATTTTCGGGTCGAATTCCAATACCGGTATCTGTCACCGAAAAAGTATAGAAATCTTTATTCTTCTTACAGTCGACTTCAATAGACCCTTCCTCGGTAAATTTCACTGCATTCGACAACAAATTCCGGAGTATTTGTTCCAGTCTGACAGGATCAACCTGCACAACAAGGGTTGACATGGTCAGATTAGTCAGGATCTGAACTTTCTTGCCGGTTGGAATTGCTAATTGAAACGACTGGGTGATTTGCCTGACTAAAGGGACAACATCAACTTCCCGTATATTAACGGTAAGTTGGTTGGATTCGATCTTTGAAACATCAATAATATCCTCAATCAAACTTAAAAGGTAATCGCTGTTGCTTTGTATTTGATCTTCAAACATTTTCTTGTCGTCGTCAGAAATATCCGGATCGGACATTAATGAAGAGAAACCTGCGATGGCATTTAAAGGTGTGCGTATTTCGTGTGACATATTGGCAACAAATGCAGACTTTAACAGATCCGACTTTTTTGCCTGCTCCCACTCATGAATATAGTTCTTTTTTATAGCAGCCATGAAGGAAAAAATAACCAGAAAACTGAAAACCAACCCGATGTAGTTGTCCTGTAATTTTGTAGTCAAATCAGGATAAGACCCAATTGTTTCATGGAAACGGGATTCATACAAATAAAGTCCCAAAATATTTAGAAACATTACCGCGGAAATCACTGGAAAATATTTTCGATCGAATACCAGAATCAGGAAAGAAAAAAATACTACAAAAACTGGCATGATTGGACCACCTGAGCCATAGTTTACAAACCATATTGTATCAGTAAAAATTAAGATAATAATACTTGTAATCAGAAAGATAAAATTACCTATGCGCACAAGTCGTCCGTAGAGATACAGTCCCAAAAATGTTATGGATCCTATAACTGAAACAGTTATGATAGAGTTCTTAAGATTCAAGACAATGTTGAAGATCGTACTTACGGAAAGTATTGCAGAGAGAGATAACGTTGAAAGTAATAACAACCTATCTTCAAAACGAATTACCGATTTACCATAGATGAATTCCTGAAGGTTATTCCAATATGTTTTAATGCTTTTCATCGTGCTAATTCGACAACCGAACAGATTTTGTAAAAAGAAATAGATCTGATGACATTATACGAAGTTAACAACTACCAATTGTGTCAGATTCATCCAAAAATATTTGTTTAAACCGCAATTTCTTCCGGGCTTTGGCCTGTTCAATTTTATCCTCAGTTTGAGCGCAACTGATCCCTTTTGATTTCAAATATTTGTTTCCACCAATATGTGTATTCGGAAATTCCCCTCCTTTTTTTAACAATATATTTGTTGCCAGTGCGGCAACAACAAAAGCCATCAGCGCTATCACCAGTATTATCAATTTTAAAACATCCATAACGATTACCCTTCCCTTTATTTTTGCAGTGCAAAGTTAAAATTTAATCTCCAAATTTAATCGCTTTATGATAGTAGGAACAATTACAATCTGATTTGTTTCAGGTATTAAGCAATATTAACACCGAATGGAAGACGAAAAATTAAATTGATGGACTGCCAGATAATATGTATTTTTAGATCTCCTAAAAAAACAAATCTTATTATGGAAAAACACATTAATGTAGTCGCAGCTCTTCAAATTGGCCTAAGTATTTTTAATTTACTTATTGCTTTCCTGATTTTTACAGTCCTAAAATTAGTAGGTGGATTTGTTGACGAGCCAAATGGAGCAACAATTCTTTCGCTAATTGCTGATATTATTGCAATTGTATTTATTATCATTTCAGTTCCGGGAATTATCGCCGGGCTGGGACTTTACAAAAGAAAAGAATGGGCACGTATTCTGACCCTAATTCTTTCGGTAATAGAAATATTCAGTTTCCCTTTTGGAACTGCCATCGGAATATATTCTATTTGGGCATTGATTCAGCCTGAAACAGTAGCCGCCTTCAATGAAAATGAAGCGTCCAACTTCGAAATACCGAAGTGAAATCTATTTATATTATCATTGATGGCAGGGTTCAGGGAGTTGGATTCCGGTATTTTGCCTTGCTCAAAGCAACAGAACTAAATCTGTCTGGCTGGGTTAAAAACACACCTGATGGAAAAGTTGAGATCGAAGCAACCGGAGAGCCAAATAATCTCAGTGTCTTTATTGACTGGATGAAAACCGGACCAACCAGAGCCATTATTAAAACATTTTCGGTATCAGACATTACCCCAACCAGAACTTTGACCAACTTTTCAATTCGATAAATTACAAATGGAAAATACTAAAAACTACCACATGTCTCCTGAAGAGTTCAGGAAACAAGGCAAACAGATGATTGACTGGATTGCCGACTATTATGAAAATGTTGAAAAATATCCGGTTCTGTCGCAAGTGAAACCGGGCGAAATCATTGGCCAGTTGCCAACAAACGCACCAAAAGAGAGTGAGTCGATGGATCAGATCATGTCGGATGTCAATTCTATCATCATGCCTGGCATTACACACTGGCAATCGCCCAACTTCTTTGCATACTTTCCATCAAATTCATCTGGGCCATCAGTTTTGGGCGATCTGCTTTCCTCCGGACTGGGTGTTCAGGGAATGATTTGGGCAACCAGTCCTGCCTGTACAGAACTCGAAACAAGGGTGCTGGATTGGCTGGCCGGTATGCTCCAACTTCCTGGTCAGTTTAAATCAACTTCAACAGGCGGAGCGGTCATTCAGGATACAGCATCGAGTGCTGCTTTGAGTGCAATACTTGCTGCGCGGGAGAAAAAAACCAATTATAAAACCAACGACTCCGGAAATTCCGGAAAACTGGTCGCCTATGTTTCCAGTCAAACTCATTCTTCGCTCGAAAAAGCCATCAAAATTGCCGGAATCGGGAAGAACAATCTTCGCCTCATTGGAGTGGACGAAAATCTGGCAATGCGCCCGGATTTGCTGGAGATTGTCATTCAGGCTGACCTGAAAGCAGGCTTGAGTCCGTTTTTCGTTTGTGCTACTGTTGGAACCACATCTACCAATGCAATGGATCCGCTGACTGAAATCGGACGGATTTGCCGGAAGTACGAACTTTGGTTGCACATTGATGCTGCCATGTCGGGCACTGCGGCCATTTCTCCCAAATACCGGCATTTTCTGAATGGTGTTGAGCTGGCCGACAGTTTTTCGTTTAATCCGCACAAGTGGATGTTCACCAATTTCGACTGCAATTGTTTTTATGTGGCCGATCGCTCGGTATTGATCAAAACCCTGAGTATTTTGCCTGAATACTTAAAAAATCAGGCTAGTGAAAGTGGGGCAGTGATTGATTACCGCGACTGGCATATTCAACTTGGACGCAGGTTTCGTTCACTGAAACTTTGGTTTGTGATCAGACATTATGGTGTGAGCGGATTAAGATATCATATCAGCGAACATGTCAGAATTGCGCAGGAATTCGCCGAATGGGTTATATCTTCAGACGATTTCGAATTGGTTGCTCCTGCTCCGCTGA
Organism: Bacteroidota bacterium; assembly: GCA_030691295.1. Classification (GTDB taxonomy): domain Bacteria; phylum Bacteroidota; class Bacteroidia; order Bacteroidales; family Prolixibacteraceae; genus Aquipluma. The sequence goes on along the minus strand of JAUYEQ010000391.1, from coordinate 296 downwards.
ACCTGGTTTGTTTCGCACACAAAAATGGAAATGATTTTAACCGGAAACTGCTTGAAACAATCAACGCAAATGGGAAAATGTATTTCACCCATACTGAGGTGAATGGGCAGTATGTGCTTAGGATGTGCATCGGACAAACCAACACCAAAGAAGAACATGTCAGGTTGGCCTGGGAAACAATTCAGGAAACAGCGAAGGAATTAAGCAGCTAATAGGCAATGATGGATAACATACGAATATTTTAGTGTTTAATCATAGAATTCAGTCACAGTGTTTAAATCAATCTCTTCAATCTT